>CALMTA010000167.1 GCA_937872505.1 uncultured Neisseriaceae bacterium
GAAGGGCAAAATTATCTCTAAATTTGCAATGAGAATTAACACTATCTCTTGAAATTCCTATAACTTCATAACCTAATTTTGTAAAATCTTTGTAATGTTTAGCAAAATCTTGATTTTCTATAGTACAACCAGGAGTATTGTCTTTAGGATAAAAAAATATTACTATTGGTTTAGATATTTTTGCTAAATCAAAATCTTTTCCAGAGCTGGATGGTAGAGTAAAACTTATCATTCTTAAACCTTTAAAAATTTTTATAAGTGTAAAAATTGTTCTATTTTTCTGGTATAATTATAAACTAAAAATAATATTATTTGTAAAATTATAATCTTTAGTAAAGATCATTCTTTAATATGAAAAAAACAGTTATAACAGCTATTGCTGCAATAAACAAAGATATGGTTATAGGAATAGATAATAAATTGCCATGGCATATTCCAGAAGATTTAAAATTTTTTAAAGAAATTACTTTTAATAAGCCTGTTATTATGGGTAGAAAAACTTTTGAATCAATTGGTAAAGCGTTACCTAACCGAAAGAATATTGTTATATCTAATAATAAAGAATTAATTTTAGAAGGGGCTTTTGTATATTCTTCATTAATTGAAGCAATTAATGACAATAAAAGTTTTCCGGAAATCTGTATTATTGGCGGTGAAGAAATTTTTAAGCAGGCTATCAAATTTATAGATAAGCTATACTTAACTATAGTGGATGTGAAGGTAAATAATCCAACAGCTTTTTTCCCAAAAATAAATTTTAACGAATGGCATTTAATTAAACAAAATTCAATTATCTCTAAAAGTGGAATTAATTGTAATTTTAAAGAATATGAAAGAAATGGGGTTAAAAATGAATAGTAAAAACCTTGTTTTAGGGTATATAAAGTTAAGCATTGTAATACTTATTTGGGGTGGCGTATATCATGTAGCTAAATTTTTAACTAATGGAACGGACCCATTTACTCTTAGCTTTACTCGATTTTTTATTGCATCAGTGATTTTATTAATATTACATCATAATTGTAATGGTATTAACGGTTTTAAAAAAACTAAAAATGATTGGATAGTCTTATTTTTAATTGGTTTTTTTGGAATATGTTTATATAATTTATTCTTTTTTGCAGCTGAATCTCTTATTTCTGCGAATATTGTTTCCATAATTTACTCTTTAACTCCTTGTATCACTGTATATTTAGGTTCAATTTTTTTAAAACAAAAAATAGGCGTTGGTGGAAATATTGGGGTTTTGGTTGCTTTGATTGGGGCGATAGGGGTTATAAGTCTTTCAGATGGTGATTGTGGTAAAATTTTTTGTAGTAGTTTATTTCGTCATATATCACTGGGGCAAACATTTTCAATTTTAGCTAGTTTTTGTATGGCAATTTATAGTATTTTAAATAAAAGGGCTAGCCATATGGGTATAAGTTCTCTAACTATTACTACCTTTAGTTCATTCTTTGGCATGATTTTATTATTAATTCCTTTTCTAATATGGGGAGATGCTAAATCATTATTAGCAAAATCATGGGAATTTTGGCTAGCAATGGGTTATACTTCGATTCTTTCTACCGTAATTGCTTATAAGTGGTATAGTGATGCAATTCAAGAAATTGGTATGGGGCAGACTGTAGTTTGTCAAAATGGAATACCTTTTGCTACAATTATAATTGGAGCACTATTTTATAATCAAGGGGTTAGCTGGGGGGTATTTATTTCAGGTGCAGTTATAGTTCTTGGGGTAATAATAACTAATTTTTCAGTAAATAGATATAGTTAAACTAATTAATTTATTATAGTAGGCTAGTTTTTAATCGCTAAATATGATATAATAAAAGGTTTATATTGAGTTTTATTTTAGGAGTTTATATGTCAATTGAGCGTACATTATCAATTATTAAACCTGATGCTGTTGCAAAAAATGTAATTGGTAAAATTTATAGTAGATTTGAAGATAGCGGTTTAAAAATATTAGCAGCAAAAATGAAGCATTTATTAGTTGAAGAAGCTGAAGGCTTTTATGCTATACACAAAAATCAAAGTTTTTTTAATGATTTAATAAAATTCATGGTGTCCGGCCCAGTTATTATTCAGGTACTTGAAGGTGAAAATGCAGTAGAAAAACATAGAGAAATTATGGGTGCAACTAATCCAAAATTAGCAAAACCTGGAACTATAAGGGCAGATTTTGCAACAAGTATTGATGCAAATGCTGTGCACGGATCAGATTCACTGGAAAATGCAGCTAATGAAATAAAATATTTTTTTAAAGCTAATGAAATTTGTCCACGAGCGTAGATTAACTTATTATAATGAAAATAAATTTATTAGATTATACCCAAGAGTCTCTAACTAGATTATTTGAAGAATTAGGCGAAAAAAAATTTAGAGCATTACAAGTATTTCGTTGGATGCACATTTATGGTAAATGTCATTTTGATGAAATGACAGATATTGCTAAATCTTTAAGATCTAAGTTGAATGAAATTGCAGAGATTAAAACCCCGTCTTTAGTTTCAGAAAATAAAGCTAGTGATGGTGTTATTAAGTGGGCGCTTGAAGTTGGAGATGGTAATAAAATTGAAACTGTTTTTATTCCTGATGGTGAGCGTGGAACTTTATGTATTTCTTCTCAAGTAGGTTGTGCTTTAGAATGTCAATTTTGTTCAACGGGAAGGCAAGGGTTTAATCGAAATTTAACTGTTGGGGAAATTATCGGTCAATTATGGTGGGCTAATTGGCGTCTTGGTAGATATGATAGTGGTATTTCTTCAGAAAAATTAATTACTAATGTAGTAATGATGGGAATGGGAGAACCATTATCAAATTATGAAAATGTTGTTAAAGCAATGAAAATAATGCTAGATGATAATGCTTATAATTTATCTAGGCGTAAGCTCACGTTATCCACTAGTGGTGTAATTCCAGCACTAAATAGGTTAAAAGATGATTGTCCCGTTTCTTTAGCGGTAAGCCTTCATGCTTCAAATGATGAAATTCGCAATAAAATAATACCTTTAAATAAAAAATATCCAATTAATAATTTATTATCTGCTTGTAAGAGTTATTTAGAATTTTCACCAAAAGATTATGTAACTTTTGAATATGTAATGTTAAAAGATATAAATGATAGTTTAATCCATGCTAATGAACTGGTGGGATTAATAAAAGGATTCAAATGTAAATTTAATTTAATTCCTTTTAATCCATTCCCTAATTCTGGATTTGAAAGTTCAGATAGAAAAAAGATTTTACAGTTTCAAAAAATTTTACAAAATGCAGGATTTATAACTACAATTCGAAAGACTAGAGGAGAAGATATCGATGCTGCCTGCGGTCAATTAGTTGGAAAAGTTAAGGATAAAACTAAACGTCAGGAAAAATGGAGTAAACTTATTCCAATTACGGAGATTCATTAATGGATATTATTCGTAGAAAAACCCATAGTGTAAAAATTGGTAAAATATATTTAGGTAGTAATTATCCAATAGTAGTTCAATCAATGACTAATACTGATACAGAAGATGTTGAAAAAACTGTAAACCAAATAGCACAACTATATAAAGCTGGATCTGAAATTATCCGATTAACTGTAAATACTTCTATTGCCGGAAGTAAAATTAAGGAAATTAAAGATAGATTAACAGATATGGGTATTCAGGTTCCATTAGTTGGTGACTTTCATTTTAATGGGCATAAAATTTTAGCAGAAAATCCTGATTGTGCGAAATATTTAGATAAATATAGAATTAATCCCGGGAATGTAGGTAGCGGGAGTAAGAAAGATCAGCAATTTGCCTATATGATAAAAACCGCAATTGATAATGATAAACCAATAAGAATTGGGGTTAACTGGGGTTCATTAGATCAAAAATTATTAGCAGACATGATGAATTTAAATGGTAAATTAACTCAGCCATTATCAGCAGAAATTGTAATGAGAAATGCACTTGTTGAATCAGCACTACAAAGTGCTAATCAAGCAATTGAAATAGGTTTACCCGCAGATAAGATTATTATTTCCTGTAAAGTTAGCCAAGTTCAGGATCTAATTTCAGTTTATAAGGATTTAGCTGCAAAATGTAGTTTTCCTTTGCATTTAGGCTTAACGGAAGCTGGAATGGGAACTAAAGGTATTGTTGCATCTACAGCTGGAATTGGAAATTTATTACAAATGGGGATTGGTGATACAATTCGTGTTTCTTTAACACCAAAAGTAGGTGAGAGTAGAACAAATGAAGTAATAGTAGCACAGGAAATACTTCAAACTATGGGGCTGCGTTCATTTACTCCTACTGTAACTGCTTGTCCAGGCTGTGGCAGAACATCAAGTGATTATTTTCAAAAATTAGCAGAACAAATTCAAGTCTATTTGCAAGAACAAATGCCAGTTTGGCAAAAGACATACCCAGGAGTGGAAACTATGAAAGTTGCTGTTATGGGGTGTGTAGTAAATGGGCCAGGGGAATCAAAATTAGCTAATATTGGTATTAGTTTACCAGGAAAAGATGAATCACCAGTAGCACCAGTTTTTATAGATGGCAGCAAGTATGTTACTTTAAAAGGTGATAATATTATTAAAGAATTTCAAAATATTGTCGAAAATTATGTAAAATCAAAATATTTAACTACTTAAATTTTTAAGTAATTTTTCAAATTCCTGTTTATTTAAAATATTATTTACTCTTACTCCTTTTCCTAAATGAATTTGTTTTACTCCAGTTTGTTTAATTAATGAAGATACATTTTCAGGTGTAATGCCGCTAGCTGCTAATATTTTACAATTTATTTTATCTTGATTTAATTCAAGCATTTGTTTTATAGTTTTAGCGCCTAAAATTGCTGTTTCTTTGCCACCAGAAGTTAATACTAAATTTATATCTAAATAATTTAATAATTCTTTGTAACTATTTATTATATCTTTACTTTCATCTATAGCACGATGAAAAGTTAATTGTAAATGATTTTTGTTATCAATAACTTTTTCTAGTAGTTTAAAATCAATATTGTGATTATTATCTAGGGCACCAAAAACAATGCCGTTTGCTGATGTATTATCACGGATATAATCTAATTCAGATAAAATTTGTGTTTGTCCTTTCTTATTATAAATAAAATTTTGTCCTTGAGGGCGTATCATTATATTGGTAGGGATTGTAACTGCATCGCATACTTCTTTTGCTAACTCTAGGTTAGGAGATAAGCCGCCATATTCAAAGCTTTGAATTAGTTCAAGGCGATTAGCACCAAAGTTTTGAGCTGTAACAGCTTCAAGCACATTGGTAACAATAATTTCAATTAACATTTTTTTTCCTTAAATATGGTATACTCAAGTTTAGCATAACTAATTTAATATTTGAAAAATTTTGCAATAAAGGTAGAGCTATGATAATAACACTAATTATTCTTGCTATTGTTAGTTTGGCATTAGGCATTCTATTGGGTAAGAATATGACAAGTAAGAATATAAATGATAAATTAGTACAAGCACATATCAATTTTGCCAAATTAGAGGCATCCTTTAATGAGAAAGAGAAAATTTTTAATGAAATAAAAATTAATAATGAAATATTAAGTGAAGAAATTAATAGAAGTAAAATTAAAATTGATAATTTGAGTTATGAAAATGGAGTTTTAAATAATGAAAATAATCGTTTAAAGGAAATATATAATAATTTAGAAAAACAATTTAATAATCTTGCTGATAATATATTAAAAAATAATAGTCAAACATTTTTAAATAGTACTAAAGAATTGATGGATTCCTACCAACAGCGATCAGAAATGAATTTTAACTATAAGCATGAGCAAATAGATAAACTTTTAGCTCCTATAGATTTAAAAATAAAAGAAATTGATAATCAATTAATTAAATTTAATGAAAATACTAAAACAGAATTTAAATCTAGCATAGATAATCTTTTATTAGCTACACGCGAAACTATGCAAAAAGCTCATGAGTTAACTTTAACTTTAACTCACAACAATAAACGAACTGGTAATTGGGGGGAATTGCATTTAGAAAATTTACTTTCTAAAGAATTACAATTAAAGGGGGCTATTGATTATATTAGACAGCAAGGTAGGGCAGATGGAAAACCAGATTTTGTTTTGAATTTACCCGAGGGCAAAAGAATTATTATAGATTGTAAAACGCCAATGAAATATTATTATGAAGGTGTAAATTCAGATGATGATGAGATAGCCAAAGAAAAATTTAAGCAATTATCGGTATCTATTAAAGCGCAGATTAATAGTTTAGCAAATAAAAATTATAATAAAGATTATGATAGTTTTGATTGTATAGTCATTTATTTGCCTATTGATATGATGTTGATTTATGCTATAGATGAAGATAAAAATTTATTAACTTATGCGTTTGAAAAAAGAATAATATTAGCTACTCCAATGACAATATTTCCATTATTAACTACTTTAAAATATATGTGGGATAATTATAATACTGTTAAAAACATTACTGAAATTATAGATATTGTTAAAAATATTTACAAATCAATTGGAGAAGTTGGCGGTTCTTTAGTTAAAGCACAAGAATTTTTAACGCAGGCAACAATGGTTTATAATGCTAATATTGTACCAAAAACAAGTGAATTAAAAAATTTAGGAGTAGCAGTAGAATATAAACCATATAAAACAGCAAAAATTAAAACTGATATAATTAGTGAATTACCAATTGTAGAGGCTATATCCTCAACTATAGAGAAAGAGTTTTCAAATATTGAAAGTTAGCCTATGTTTCCTCGTAAAATTTTAAAACAGGTTTTTGGCTATTCAAAATTTTTAGATAATCAAGAGCAAATTATTAATCATATTCTTGATGGAAAAAATGTATTTGTTTTAATGCCAACTGGTGGTGGGAAATCTTTATGCTATCAATTACCTGCATTATTGTTAGATGGGTTAACAATAGTAGTGTCACCATTAATAGCCCTAATGCAAGATCAAGTAGGATCCCTTAATCAGCTAGGAATAAATGCTGCTTATTTGGCTTCAAATTTGGAACAAGAGCAGATTAATGAATATTGGAAAAAGATTCATATGAAGCAAATAAAAATTCTTTATGTAACGCCTGAAAGACTTTGTTCTCAATGGTTTTTATTATTTTTAAAGAATCAAAAAGTAAGCTTATTTGCAATTGATGAGGCTCATTGTGTTTCGCATTGGGGACATGATTTTCGTCCCGAATACCAAAAATTAAATTTATTAGCAAAATTATTTCCACATACTCCTAGATTAGCATTAACAGCGACTGCAGATCACTATACTAGAATAGATATAATGCATTATCTGAATTTAAAAGAAGCTAAGTTTTTTAATTCTTCTTTTTTACGTGGTAATATAATTTATAATGTACAGGAAAAGAACAACGGCAAAAATCAATTATTAAATTTTTTAGAAATGCATAAACATGAATGTGGAATTATCTACTGTAATTCTCGGGCCAGAGTTGATGAGATTTGTAAATTTCTTAATCTAAATAAATATGAATCAGTTAGTTATCATGCTGGTTTAGAAAATACAATACGCGAAGAAAATCATAATTTTTTTCTGCAGAACAATAATGTTATTATGGTAGCAACAGTCGCTTTTGGTCTAGGAATAGATAAACCAGATGTGCGTTATGTTTATCATTTTGATATGCCAAAAAGTATAGATCATTTTTATCAAGAATCTGGTCGGGCTGGACGAGATAATATGTTAGCATATAGTTGTGTTAGTTTTGGATTTAAAGATATTATTGAATTAGGCAAAGTAATTGTTATGTCTGAGATGAGTGAGTTAAAAAAAAGATACGAATTAATTAAATTAAAGAAAATTATTCAATATTGTGATACTACTGATTGCCGTTGTAAGAAACTATTGCAATTAATGGGGGAAGATATAGCTACTTGTGGTAAATGTGATAATTGTATTAATCCGCCAAAACAATATGATGCTACCGCATTAGCACAAAAAATATTATCTACTATTTATAGGGTGCAGCAAAAATGCACAGTGACGACTTTGGTAGATATTTTACGAGGGAAGGCAAGTTTAGATATACAAATTTGGGAATATCATAAATTATCTACATTTGGTTTATGTAATGACTTAAATAGTAAAGAGCTACGCCGTGCTATTAGAAGATTATATAGTAAAGATATAATTGATATTGATTATTTTACAGGTTATTTAAAACTTAATAATAATTCTTTACCAATTATAAAAGGTTTACAAGATGTGTACTTGCCGGTAATTAAATCAAAAATTCAAAAAGGTTATAAATATATTAATAATACATTATCGCTGAGAAATGAATTAGAAGAAAGATTATATAGAGATATTTTAACTTATAGGCATGAATTAGCCTTGCTTTATAAGGTATCTCAACACGCAGTTTTATCTGATAAAGTGATTTATGAAGTAGTAACTAATAAACCAAAAAGCCAAGAGCAATTGCGAAAAATATATGGCATAGGAAAAGCTAAGTTAGAAAAATATGGGGAGAAATTAGTAGCTATGGTTAATAGCTACTTTAGATAATTACTCTGTACTACAATGTTCAATTTTATTTTTTTTAGTAAAGCCACATTTAACAATTTCAGATTCTTTTATAGTAGCAATAAATTTTAACTGCATTTCTCTATGAAAAAAATGATGTTTTTTTTCCATTTCTATTATTTTACAGTTTTTTAATATAGCTTCTTTAGTGCTAGCTGCAGTTACCATATAATTTCCACACATAACTTTTTCTTCTGCAAAGTTAATTGTATGGCTGGCAAATGAATTATTAACTGATATAGAAAATAAAATTATTAAATATTTTTTCATAATAAACCTTTCTCAAATTTTATAATTGAAATTAAATATTTAAACCCCTTTCATTGTAGCATATTGTTTTGCCATTTGAAATAATTTTTGAGGTTTAATTTTAGAAGCATTACCGGCACAGCCAAATTGAGTGAAGCGATCAATGCAAATTGTTTTGGCTGCATTTTTTGCTTCTTTTAAATATTGACGAGGGTCAAAATGATCTTTATGTTTAGTAAAATAGTGGCGGATAGCGCCCGTCATAGCTAAGCGGATATCCGTCTCAATATTAATTTTTTTAACGCCCAATTTTATGGCTATTTGTATTTCTTCAACAGGAACACCATAAGTTTCTTTTAAATCTCCACCATTTTCGCGAATAACTTTTAACCACTCTTGAGGGACAGAACTTGAGCCATGCATGACTAAATGGGTATTAGGTATTGCTGCATGAATTTTTTTTACTTGATCAATTGCTAAAATATCACCAGTTGGTTTTCTTGAAAATTTATATGCACCATGAGAAGTGCCTATTGCAATTGCAAGAGCATCAACTTGAGTTTTATTTACAAAATCTTTTGCTTGCTGTGGGTCGGTTAACAGCTGGCTTTTATCTAAAATTCCTTCAAAACCATGCCCATCTTCTTTATCGCCATGCCCGGTCTCTAATGAACCTAGGCATCCTAACTCACCTTCAACAGAAACACCAACCGCATGTGCCATTTCTACTACTTTGCGAGTAACTTCAACATTATATTCATATTCACTCGGAGTTTTTCCATCACTCATTAGCGAACCGTCCATCATAACTGAAGAAAAGCCAAGTTGAATTGCCTGCATGCACACGCTAGGTGATGCACCATGATCTTGATGCATTACAATAGGAA
>CALMTA010000168.1 GCA_937872505.1 uncultured Neisseriaceae bacterium
CACAACAATCTGATTGGCAAAGGTTGGGTAGGACAGCAGGTAATTTATTACCTAACGTAATGTTAGGTATAGCTGAGAACTTTGGCTACATGTACGAGTTTGGTGACTTGTTTACAGGTGGTTCGTTTGAGAACGATATGACAAACTGGGCTAAGGAAAGACGTAACGCTTTCTTCGGTGACGTGTACGAACCTGTATATGGTGAAGGTATTTCCAATAAACTTACAGACCCTTCATGGTGGATTGTAAATGGTGGTGGCTTAGTAGAAAGTGTTGGAGAGTTTGCAGCAAGCTCTGCAATCGTAGGTGGTCTATTAGGTAAAGGCGCAGCTATGGCAGCAAGACTTACTAACGCAAGTGCAAGAGCTGCACGTGGTGGACAAGCTGTGTCACAAGGACTTACGTCTGTTAGTGCAGCATATATGGAAGGTGCAATGTCAGGTGCTGAAGTATATAAGAATGTACTCGACAAGAAAATATCTGAAGGCATGTTACTTGATGACGCTAAAAGATATGCAGGTAATGCTGCCGCTACTACTGTAGGATTGAACACTGTAATCAACAGTGTGCTTAACTTCACGTCTGTAGCGCCATTATTTAGAAGTGCTGATGATATAGCTAAGGCTAGACGTTATGCAGTAGAGCGTGGTCTTGCACCTCAAGCAGGAGAAACTATTGATGATATGGCTGCACGTATTGCAGCTACAACATTCTCTGAAGCTGAAAAGAAAACAGTTAAAAACCTTTTCGGTATACCGCTAAGTAAGAACACAAGAAAGTTAGCTGGTGAAGCAGCTCAAGAAAGCTTAGAAGAAATAGTAAACGTCTTCGCTGAACAAGAAGGTTTACAAGCAGGTGGAATGTTAGAAGACACATCATGGATGAAAACATTCTTCAATGTACTTGGAAGTGAAGAAGGTCAACTCTCTGCAATGTTAGGTGCTTTAGGTGGTATAGGTAACACAGCTTTGTTAAGTAGGATACCTATTCATAACTACACAGAAACAGTTACAGACACAGACACTGCTGGTAAAACAATACAACGCCCAGACGGTAAGACACGTTGGGTGTCAAGTAGATTTCTTGAAGATAAAGAAGCACAGAAAACGTTTGACGATTATCAAACAAGTGTCGCTAAAGACCTTGAACGACTTTCAAAAAGTCAACAAAGGTTGGCGCATTTGACTGATCAACTTAGAAATGCAGACGATACTGAAACAGAAGCTATTAAGAATCAAATAGAAGTAGAGAAACAAAACCTGTTTAACTTCTCATTGTACGCATCACTTCAACAAGGTAATGTAGATACATTGAAAGCAATGTTTACTGAGCTAGGTGGTTTAGATAACACTAAAGACTTAGGTGAAGAACTTGCATTAAAACTACAAACAGTAGAAGCTAAGATTAACGACCCTAACACAGCTCCTGAAATGATTCCCACACTGGAACAAGAAAAGGTGATGTTACAAACTGAATATGAAAAGGTTGCAGGTAAGACAGAGGCTATGGTGAAAGGCTTAGCTAAAGATAAAACTGACAACGCTTATAAAGATATTGCAAAGAAAAGAGTTGAGCTCATTACTAAGTTAGAACCTGTGTATGATGAGTTAATGAACAGATATAATTATGGTGATGAATTAACTTATGGGTTAGCTAAGTATGCATTCAACATGCGTGCAGAAGTTACAGCCTTAGAAGATATGGTTGTTGAGCTAAAGAAAAGAGAGGATGAATTACAAAACATTACGCCTGTCGTATTAGATACTACTGCAAACCTAACATCTATTGCGTCTATTGAGAACTACGTCAAGAACCAAACTCTAATCTTTGAAAGTATCAAAGCCTTACAGAAGAAACAAAAAGCACACACTGAATTGTTAGCTGGACTTGACACAATGAATGATCTTGAAATACAAAGGAAGTTAGCTGAGTTGGGTGTACCATTACCTGCCATACCTGTACTTGACAAGGCAGCCGTAAGAAAAGCAGCTGATGATTATTGGGACAACTATCAAGACAGTATTAATGCTTCGTTAACCTCTGCTGATAGTGACTTAAATAAGTTTGTGTTAGAATATGCACAGCAAAAAGGTTATGAGAAACTCGATACTACTACTGGTGTTACAGTAGTTGATATGGAGAAGGCAAAGAAAGAATTAGAAAAAGAATACAAAAGAAATTATTCTACATATAGATCAAAAGTTCAGTTTGAACGTAACATTAAAGATATAGACAACACAATAAAGTTTCTAAGAACTACATACGATAACATTACTTCTGCTAAAGGTAGAAAAGAGTTTATTGAGTATGCAAAGAAAGAGTTTGAAACTATTAAGAACAGAGGTGCAGAAGCATCTGTAAATGCTGAAGCTCAAGAGTTAAAGAAGACACGTTTAATTAACGAGTTAGTTCTCAAAGGCTTTGACAGACCTTTTGCTGAAGCATTAGTTGCAGCATTAGTGAACAACACACCTATGCCAACGCAGTATAGAGGTATGAAGGTATATGTACAAGGTACAAAGAATTGGAATAGACAAGAACGTTACGTAGTTATTGTAGAAGCTAACGGACATGTAAAGTTAATACAAGCAGCGGATGAGTTTGTATCCAAGAAAGCAATACGTAAAATAATTGACATAGGTGCTGCCTTCAAACAATATAAAGGTACTGAACAAGAAGTAAAGTACAAAGGCAAGGTACAAAAGCAATACAGAAAAACACGACAAATAACTTTCGATAGTTTCGTCAATGACTTTAGAGTACTGTCAACTGCAGAAAACGCTTCAGCTGCTAGCTTTTCTAAATTAAAGAGAAAGCGCACGGCAGCTATGGCGGCAATGGAAGCTGTTGAAGGTCAGTTAGAAACAGCACAACTCAATCAAGAAAACGCTGTCAACTTACTTACTGAAAAGTTAAATGAAGTTAACACTTACAACCAACAGTTTTTAGATTGGGGACATTCAGCTGCTGCTGCAATTATTGATTTAGCTAAAGATGAATTATCAGATTCAATTACAGACACATTACCAACCCTTACAGCTGCAAGAGAAATTAGTAGTTTGTTACGTGAGTATGATAAAAGAGTTAAACAATATAATGATGCTTTAGTAGCACTGTTTGCAACAAAAGGGGCAAACCCTGATTTCAAATCAGAGTTAGATGTGTTGACTACAGCGTTTGCTGAGGACTTATCGAGTATAAAGGGTGATGTAAGTTCATTAATAAATTCGACTTTAAATGCTGTGGCATTAGCAAAAGCTCGTAAAGACGTAAGTGCAACTCCATCACCTTCATTATCCCCTGAAGCAGAAACAGCATTGGTAAGAGAAGAACGTAATAGAAATATTAATCGTTACAAAAGCAAATTCTCTACACTACCCAATCTTACTACATTATGGAATAAGATAATGAATGACACAGACGATACTCAATTTAAGAACATGATCGTCACACTTGAAGAACTTCGACTTAAAGAGAAAGAAACTCAAGAAAAGTTATTACAACATCAACGCAGTAAAATGTTGTTGCAGAAAAGTATTGATACTGCGAACGAATACATAAGTGAACTAAGAACTCTACCACTTGAAGCTTTTAAAAGTGACCCAATGCAAATGCTTGTATCAAGCACTGAAGGTATGCTGCGCCAACAGTTTGGAACTGAGTTTAACGCAGTACAAGCTAATGTAAAAATAACACAAGACTGGTATGAAGCTACAGTCTATAAAAAAATAATCGAGGCGCATAAAGATGCAATGTCTAAAGGTGAGGAATCACCATATAGTGACGAGTTAGTTGCTGTGTTACAAGAGAAGTTCGATAAGTTCGAAGAAGGTCTTATCAATACAGATACTACTGGTATACTTCATATAGGTAATATAGATAACTTCTTAGCTAAGTTTGAAGCTTTATCAAAAGACAACTTCACATTAAAAACCTTAGATAAGTTCATTGATGCTGAGATGATTATACTTCGTTATGATTATTATGAAACGTTACTTGCACATACAGTAGAAGAGCTTGCAGATCTTAGAGATACCTTAAAAGAAATTAGACGTGTTAGGTCTGATATACGTAAAGCGTTACTACTTTCTTTAAAGGACGCCAGCGGTAAGAGTGAAATAAAAGATGCTACCATTGCAGAAGTAATGAATAGGTTAAGTGAATTAGGTATTAACATATCAGATCCAACTAATCTTGTACAAGCTATATTCTTTCTTGATAAGAATTCTACATCTTACAATAATCTCTACAATGAGTTATACAAAAAGTTTGAATCTGATGCGTTAACAGCTAAGGGCGCTTTAATACTATCAGCTACAGAAGCAGCTGAAATTAAAAAATCTGTTGAAGATGAGTTAGACTATCTAAAGAATCTTGTTGGATCTACTGCAGACCCAACAACTCAACACTTGTTGGACGAATTAGATAAACTACAAACGTTTGAACAAGCTTTGTTCAATACCTCTAAAGATTTAATGTTTGTGCATTTACTTGAGAAACACTTATCAAAAGGTAAGATTTTAAAGTCTTTCGAATATCATTATAACAGGAGGTTAAGCAGATTTGATAAACCATTCTATGATTATGAATTCAATGCTGATATGGATCCTGCAGAAACTAAGCGTAAAAATTCGTACACAGTTGGTAAGAAAACAAGAACAGCTTTTAGTACTACAAACATTGCAGAAATAAAAGCAGGTGTTGCTAAGCTGACATCTGATGGAAGTGTAGTAATAGATCAAATTATTTTAGGTGTTCACAACGAAGAGACAGGCAATCAATTAAATCCTGACAACGCAACAGACAGAATAGAAATAGAAAAATATCTAGCTACAAACAGATGGTTCAACTTTACAGGTAGTCAACAAGCAAAGAAACTTATTGACGACGAAAATCTTAACCTAGAATTAAAACCTTTAAACGATTTAATTAATGAGTTGGATGAAGCACTTATCGATACAGGTAATACACCTGATGAAAAGAAAAGATATGAAGTATTAAAGAAAGAACTTATACAATTAAAAGATAAAATAAAATCTGAGAACCCAAGTACACGCGGTGATGAGCTTGTAGAATCAACAATAATCGGTCTTGCAGTTAAGAAAGAAGCTGGAAAGGTTCAATACATATTAGCATCTGCAGGATTTGAAGCACAGATTAATGAACAAAAAGAAGGGATTGTCTGGACAGTTCTACGTGACGTAGACACAATGTTCCCGCTTGACCCAACCACAGAAAGAGTTACAACAAATGTTGATGACTTAAGAATTGCAATGTCTTCTGTTGAAGAAGAAATGAAAAAAATAAAAGTTGAACAAGTCAAGGCCAACACCTATAGATTTTACTATACAGAATCTAAAGGAGGTCAGAGTTATTTAATGTACCCAGGCAAGGATAAAGAAGGAAACGATATAACAGACATTGAAATATCACCTGTAGATAAAGATGTCGAGATATGGAATATTAAAAAGGCAATTGCTTTAGACATGATGCGTGAACAGTATGATGAGTTTATAGAAGAAATACGTAAACAAGACGCAGAAGTGTATGTGAAAGTTAACAACGTTAGTCCTGGTATTAATATGTTAGTGAGTAACATAGATGCAACTACGGGTATAAAAACAATGCGCACTGTAACTCTAGATAGAAAAAATACTTCTGGAGATACAGGTGAATTAAAAGTTGTAACTAAAGAAGGCATAACAATTGGTGGTGTGCAGTACATGCAATTTGAAGCAGGCCAATTAGTTTACATAGACAAACATTCGATGCCACGTCTCGCTACAACTACAACTATTGGAAAGCTTGACTCAGATTTACAAGTACAAATACAAGATGTCTTTCTATATTCATTACTATTAGCTGCTACAACCAAAGCTTCATTAGGTAGCTTAACTGTAAAAACTACATCAGAAGGACCCTTTTGGAGACGTAATGATAATATGCCAAGTAGTGACATCAACGTGTTTCCCTCTAACAGAAGCGAGGAGTCAAATAAAGGACAGTCCATACTTGAACACTTTCTAAATTGGGGTAAGAAGTTTAACAAACAAACTAAAGAACAGGTAAAAAATGTAGACCAAATATACATTGAAAGTGGTAAAGTTGTAATGATAAGTAGACAACCCGATAATACATATAAAACAGAAGAAGTACTTTTGGCAGACATTCTTTCAGGTAGTCCTGGTTCTTACTACATTGATAAATCAAACCCTGAAGTTAAAAAGATATTAGCTTATCTTGGAAACAAAAGAATGAACGTAAATAAAAAGATGTTGGACTTGAAAAAAGCTAACTTATTTTACTTACCAAAGTTAAGTAGTAAACTAAAAACAGGAACACAAATTTCATTAGGAACTTTCCCAGAACAAAAGTCTGCATTTGAAATGCAAAAGCAACCAGCAATCTATGAAAACTGGTTAATAGATAAAGGAATTGTACAACTTGTAGTCACACCTCAAAGTATTACCAACAGTAATATATCAAGGTTTGTTGGCCAACGTAACTTAGTGTTCGGTAAATCTATAAGCAAGACGTTTGTTGATAAACAAACTACTAAGTCTAGTACAGAAACAACTACGTCAACAGGCGGTTCTCTTAGTTCAATAAGTAAGCTTAAAGGGGATAAAAGTAAACCTAAGAATGAAACCAAAACCAGTGTGTTAAACCCGAGCAGTGAAGGTGGTCTTTCATCTATAAGCAAGCTAAAATCAAAAACAAAACGTCAATATTTTGAATCAGCTTCAAGTGAAGCAGTTGTTAGAGCTAACTTATCTAAGATATTTGGAGAACAATTTGTTTCTGAACAGTTTGAGTTTCTTCAGGACATGATTGCTGAAAATGTTGTAGGACAATTCAGTGCAGATGGTAAGATTATTATATCTGCTTATGCTGCACCAAGTACTGAGTATCACGAAGCTTTCCACAGAGTATGGAGATTGTTTGTACCTGAAAATGAAATGAAAGAAATAATTGCAGAATTTAAAACACGTAAAGATTGGAAAGATATACTTGACGCTAAACGTGAAGAAGGTTACAACGACTTAACAGAGGCTGAATTAATTGAAGAAGTTCTTGGTGATGATTTTAAATACTACATGCAGAAGCGCGTAGTACAAGGTAAGAAGATAAGGACTTGGTTTGATAAACTAATCGCATTCTTTAAAGCATTGTTAGGTGACAAAACACAAACACTGTTCGAAGATATTGCTAACGGTAAGTACGCTAACTTAGTACCAAGTAAAACAACCAAAGGTAATGCCTTTAAGAGAACAACTAACACAGGCTTAACTGATATTCAAGCTACGAACGTAAGTGATGTAGTAAACCTACGCATACTTCAAAGTCTAAGAGATAGACATTTGTTGTTTGACCTTACTGCATCTAAGGTAGACGTTTGGCAAGAAGTGTTAGCTATGTTAGGTGAAGTATCTAAGGAGTATAAAATTGATAAGCTTACAACTTACATAAAAGATCTTACAACGTTAGTTAACGAAACAGAAAGTTTAAAACGCAATCGCAAGTTAAGCGCCGGCGATTTTGAAAAGCTAAAAGATAACATAACACGTTTAAAAGACGAGCTATTCATTTCTAGGTTTGTAAACACAATTAGAGGCTTGAACGTAGTACTTGATGATGATAAAATCATTCAAGAGTTGAATGATGTAAGTCAATCTATAGATGGTACTTACGAAGTAACAAAAGATATAAGTAATTACAAGGTATCATTTGAGTTAGATGGTAGGGAGAAGATGTCTACTACCGCTAAGTTACTTGTAGCCACACTGTCCGATAATAGAAAGATGAGTAAGAACACACTTGGAGGTACAGAAAACAAAGTTGTTACATTGATGGATAGAGATTGGAACTTAACAGTGTCCACACTCATAAACTTTATGAGTAATACTCCAGCTGCTTTTATGCCTGCTAGGTTAAGGAAGCTGGCTACTTTACATCCAAAGTATGCACCGTTGGTAGAGTACTTGGACGACCAATCTAAATCTAAACAAACTCTAATAACACAACTATTATCTTCTTTGAACAATCATAACTACACAATGAGTATTCAAATGTTAAAGAAGGAGGGCGATAAGATGTCGTTCTATCCTGCTGATGCTAACGTCAATGCTTCAGCAGACATGGCAATACAAAAGTGGGTAAGTGAGATTGAACGCAGTGGTAAAACTCCTAAAGAGTTTTTTGTAGCCGCACGTGGTAACATGAGAATAAGAGAGTATCTAAACTCATTCTTCTTAAACTTACCACCGTTTGTGTTTGAAGAAAACGAGACCACAAAAAAGATGCGTCTTTATGATTATCAGGCTTACGCACCTAATGGAGGCGCAACTGAATTAGATGTACTGGTTGATGAATTTATAGGACTTGTACAAACAGCTTTACGCTCAGCTCCGAATATGACTTACAGCGACATCTTTGGTAAAGACAATGACTATAAAGGAACACTAAATAAGATAGGTGATATACTTGCACAAATCTCTATGACACGTGCTTTGTCTATTATGAATGGACAGGGTAAGATGTATTATACTGTGAATGATCCGTCATATATAACTACAGTCATAGATGATATAAACTTCTTTCACGGCGCAGACAACAATGATTTCGCTGAGTTTGAAAAAGTAGTTGAGATGGATGTGGAAGGTGATCCTACACAATACATAGAACAAGTAAGAAGTATAGTGTTACGCGATATACAACGTCATGTGAACAATGCTAGAAACTCTAACGTGTATGCAAATACAAGCACTCAAATGATAAACAGGTTGGTGATGTTGTATTACTTTAATCCTCAGATATTTGCTGCAAGATCAAACGCAAACTCTATATGGAAATCAAACATTTTAGATTTTTATCTAACAGAGAAATCTGCTAGCGGCTCTCCATTACAGTTGATTATAAAAGATTCAATGAAGAACAGTACAGAGAACGAAGCATCGCACTTATCTCAATTAAATAAAGTGGACTTCTTAGCAACTGTAGTATCGTCAGCAGCGTATAATGAATTCAAATCATTACAACATGCAGACAGAAGTGTTTACTATTTTTATAAAACACCGCCAAGGTTTGAGCTTCACTCTGATTCAGTTATTACATCAAGTCTAGCAGTCACATTGTTTGATTATTTGAAAGATGAGATGCAACAATTAGTTGATATGGGAGCAACTGAATACAAAGGAATGCTTTCAGATTATGTTAAGACAACCGACAACAGGTTAAAACTGTTGTTAGATAACGCGTTAAAATCAAACAATATTGAAGGTGATTTAAATAGCTTAAAAGTACAGTTATTGTCCGTTATGGAGAATAACATAATTGAAAAGAGTAGCGAGTTCTTTCAGCTGTTAAAGGATAGACAGTTATTAAACAAGAAAACAGATACGTATAGATTACTGTTCAACGATAACAACTTTAACTTACTAACTAAACTCAAAGACAATTACTCAGAAGGTAAGTTAAGAAACTTAAGTACAATTGTTTGGGCTAACTTACTAATTAGTAATATAGAACAGGTAAAGTTCTTTACAGGTAATGTAGTAAACTTTAAGACAGCAGGTAACTTCTGGAAACGTATGGTTACACAATCGTCTACAGGTTCTACAATGCATGTAACACCTGATACTGTATCTGAAGTGAACGAGAGAAATGCTGAAACGCTTAGGAAGTACGGTATACGGTACGGTAAGACTGAGAATGG
>CALMTA010000169.1 GCA_937872505.1 uncultured Neisseriaceae bacterium
AGTATATGAACTCATAGAGCCATATTTTTCTAATAAAGATGTAGTTATTTTTGATTCTTCAGCTGGAGATGGTAGTTTTTTAAAAAAAGATTTGCCATCTATAAAAACCATTGCCAATGATATTGATGAGTTTGCATTTGACACATATTTATCTAATAAAACCTTTAAAGCCTATAATTTAAATTCTTTAGTAAATTTAAAACGTAAAACATTTAAAATTCAAGAGTCTGATTTCTTAATTATAATTGGTAACCCTCCCTATAATGACCATACTTCTTATAATAAAAAATCTCAAAAGCATTTAAAATTTAAAGTAGATGATATTTTAAAATGTAGAGATATTGGTATATCATTTTTACGGTCTTATGATAAATTAAATGCTAATTTAATATGTGTTTTACATCCATTGTCTTATTTGATTAAAGAAAGTAATTTTAAAATGCTAAAAAGTTTTAAAGAAAACTATCGATTAATTAAGGGATATATTTTTAATAGTGAAGTATTTGCCAATACCTCAAAATCATCTAAATTTCCTATAATCATCGCTTTATATGAAAAAACTCAAATTGGTATGTCATATGATTACATTAAAAATTTTGAATTTATCATCATGAATCATAAAAATTTTTCATTAAATAAATATGACCATATTGGTAATTACATATGTAAATATCCTTCAAAAAATAAGCATAGTGATTTAAACCTCTATTTTTATTCTTTAAGAGACATAAATGCTTTAAAACGAAATAAAACTTTTATAGAGAGTCCAATTTATAGTAGTAGTATTCCTGTAAATGCTAAGGATTTATATTATTTTTGTTATATTGATACATTTAAAAAATATATTAATGAACTGCCATACTATTTTGGTAATTGTGATATATTAATCAATAACGATGATTTTTTTAAAATTAAAGAATATTTTTTAATATATGCTTATCATACTAATAAAATCTTAAAAAATAACAATAATATTTTAAAATATTATCAATCATTTTTAAATATATCGTTTGATTTTTCTAAAAAAATAATAGATGGATATTTTTATAAAACCTTTAATATTTTTAGCGCAAAATAAAAAATTAAGTACTTAAAATGTAATTTGGTTGTACCAAAAACCTTATTTTACTCAATTTTATTCTTTTAACTTTTCTTCTTTAACTTGTACATTTGTTTCACTCTTAATTCTATAACAAAATTTTTATTTTTTAATTTAATATTGTAATTTTCTGATATAATACCTTCTTATGTTATATTTTTCAATCATAATATTACTTTGAAAAAATAAAAATGCATAAAATAAAAAATATAAAATTTCTTGTAAATATGTTATTGTGGTTAATAATAACCTTTATATTTAATTGCTGTGGCAGTGGTACAAACTCCTCCCAAAAAACCGATAATTTAAGTAGTAACTGGACGCTCATTAATAAAGAAAAAGAGCAAGCACCTATTAATTCTATATCTATAAATTCCACATATAACTCTTTAATAGTATTAACACAAAAAAATCTTATACATGCATATAATATACTAGAAAAGTCTTGGCAGGATATTGAAGCATTGCCTAATAATAATATAGCAAAAAGCATAACAACAGTAGAAAATTTAAACATAATATATGCTGGTTTAAATGACGGTAAAGTAATGTCACATAATATTGTTGATTTAAATAATAAAGGTCTTTCAACATCGAATAACTTTAATTGGATAGCTGTTGGAAATAATAATATTGAAGATATTGCACCTATAACTTCTATATTAAAATCTTCCGATAAATTATTTATCGGAAACTCTAAAGGAAATATTTGGCTTAATCAAAATGATTTATGGAAAAAAATATCAAGTTATTCTCCTTCTAAAGCAATTTCTCATGTAAAAATAGATAATTCTAATAACTTTCTAGGAATATTAAATACCGATGGAGAATTATGGATATGTGTAATTAGCCTAAATAAATGCACTGATATGATTAATCTTTTAAAAAAAATGAAAATAGAATATACAGATAAAAGCCCAATAAAAAGTATTTCTCTATATTCAAATAACGATGTTTTTTATGGATATTGGGGAAATGAAAACGGCAATATTTGGCGCATCATTATTAATAATATTTATAAGCCTGAAGATGGATGTAGTTTAACAAAATTATCAGATGATCCAAATTTTCCTGGCTACCACAATACTAAACCTATTACTGCACTTTTAGTAAATAATAATTATAATGATTTATACGTCGCAACACAAGAAGGGGATATCTGGATTTTTGATACTAATGACAGGCACTGGCATAATATAAAGAATCAAAATAATATATTGCTTGAAACTATTACAGCTATGGCAATAGCAAAAAATAATGCTTTATATGTCGGAAGCGATATTGGCAATATTTGGCAAGTTAGTATTAAAGGATTACATAATTAATAAAAAAATTTAAATGCAAGATAAATGGTTTACTTTCATTAAACATTATCATAATATATGTAAAAGGAGGTTATTTATCATGAAATTGAATTTTAAGAATAAGTTAAAAAAAGGGGTTAAGTATGCTAATTGTAATATTTTTAACATTTTCTTTATCCATTTTATTTACATCTGTAATTATACTAACTAATAAATTTCACTCTAGTCTTACATCTGATAATGAATTAAACGCAATCCAAAAATACCATAAAATACCAGTCCCAAGAATAGGGGGGTTACCTATTTTCATGAGCTTTATAGTTTCTTCATTTTTTTGTTTTTCTTATAGTACTGTTTGTTCTTATTATTTAATGGGCCTAACATTATGTGGTTTAATCATATTTATTGGTGGATTTATAGATGATATCACTAAAAATACACCACCATTTTTAAGAATGTTATTTGCAGCAGTTGCTACCTTAGTGGCAATATATTCTACTAACTCATTTCCAGTTATTCAATATGCTGGAGTTAATTGGCTAAACTATTTAATTAAAGCAATCCCTGCAATAGGAGTATTATTATCTTTGTTCTGCGTAGTTGGTTTAACAAACGCTTATAATATAATTGATGGTTATCATGGTCTTTCTTCAACTGCAGCTATTTTTAATTTGATAGGTTTATCAGCTTTATCTATTATAACTAATGATCAATTTGTATTAAATGCAGCTTTATCCCTAGCAGGAGCAATTTGTGGATTTTTACTTTTTAATTATCCAAAAGGAAAAATTTTTCTAGGTGACGGTGGGGCATATATAATAGGATTTTTAATTGCTGCCTTAAGCATCTATTTAACTCAAAATCATAGTGATATATTATCACCATATTCTGTATTATTTTTATCATGTTATCCAGTAACAGAATTGGGACTTAGTATTTATAGACGAAAATTTCTAAAACGTAAAGCTGGAATGAAACCTGATAGAATGCACCTACATCAACTAATATATCACCGATGTTTATCAATTGCTAAAGTGAGAAGAAACTGTTCTGTTATGCCTACCATGCTGTTTTTTATGCTTCCTCAAACTATTTTAGCAATTGTTTTTTATAATAATACTTCCATGTGTTTGCTTTTAAATATATTATATATTATTCTTTATACAATTACTTATTTTAGAATTGTTAGGTTTAAAACTTTTAAATTTTTAAATATGTTTTAAATTAAAAATTTAATATTAGTTATTTTTTGTATCCTTTGGCTATTAATAATAGCTTTATAGTAGGGAACTAATGAATTCCAACTTTTATGATTTGCATCGATTTTATTTTGTAACATTTTAATATTTTCATCAACTATATGATAAATTGGTAAATTTCCATCATTACTGAGAGAGTCTTTGATAGTTTCTTGATTGTCTATCCATAACTTAAGTATTTTCATTAAAACTATTTCATTAAGTTTTTTTACCTCTTTAACCCTTAAAAATATTTTTTGCAAATCATTTAATTTTTCACTAAAAGCTTTACTAATAGAATTATTTGTTATTAATTTAGCATCTTTATTGAAAATTAATGAAAAAAAGCATTGTAATTCAATAATAAAATCAATTCCAAAATTATTTCGTTTAGTAAATAACTTTTCAATTTTATCAGTAGCATGAGCAAATTCAGTTTGCAGAATTTGATCTGTTTCAAAATGCTTGCAGATATTTTCTGTAATTACAGTTGTATTTAAAGTATTATTTTCTTTATTGCTAGTACTAATACTAATTTCTATATCAGTTTCTAAATAATCATGAGTTAAATTAGGCACTATCTCATCTATATCAGTAGTATCTTTCTCATCATCTAATTTACTTAATATATTAACATTTTCATCAATAGAATTATTTATATTTTCAAGCTCTAATACACATTCTTCATTAACTTCTAATTTATTATCTAGAACACTTAATTTATATTTTAAGTTTTCTAATCTTTTTTTATCATTTTTGCCTTTATTTGTATTTAAGTAGTCTTTAAATGTGTTTTCAATATTTTTAATTTCTAAATTTGCATAACAAATATCATTATTTGTTATATTAGCTTTTTTCTCATCTATTATACTATTAGCATATTTTAAACTATATTCTAAATTGTGTTGAGATATTGATTTACAACCAAATATAACTTGTGCAATTTTGCTAAAAAAAGAGTAGACCTTAACTGGAAATAGATTTTTATTTTCTTTCAAAGTATCATTTTCTAATCTTAAACGAATTTTTTGGCTAGAAAACTTATTTATATCACATTTTATAATTTTAACATCCATTTCTATCTTTCTGGTAAATATTTTTATTTTTTTCAATTAAGCATTATAAGATGTTATCGATAAAAATTTCTAGTATCATTTTTGTTACTTTTAAACTTATTTGCTTTACTTTATAATTCTAATCTTTGTAACAAATAATTTAGGAAATGTAAAATTGTGGACCCTACATTATTAAACATTATTAAATAATTTTTTATGGAGTATAAATAAATGAATAGCACACCAATTTCTGGACAATCAATTAGATTAAGCGGTATAAAGAAAAGTTCTAAAAGTATAAATCTACAGTCTTTAATAAATAAAACTAAAAATTTATCAAATGATAATAAAATAGAACTAGTTAATTTAATATGCTATCTTAATGTAGCCTTACGTTCTAGATATTCTGGATTAGAAAATGATCCAAATATAAGGTATTTTAAATATAAAGATTTAAAATCTGGAAATTTTAAAATAACTCAAGAAGGTGTTAAAAAAGTCCTAGAATCAATTTTTGATAATGTATTGAATGAGGATGTTAGTAAAATAATAAGTATGTGTACTCATAGGCACACAACTTTTGATCCAGTTAATAGTTTTACAAAAACTGCACAACAATTTTTTAAAGACGTTAACTTAAACTGTAATGTTAAAACTTTAAAAGATATCAAAAAATCTTTAGATAGTAATTTAAAAATAAAGTTAGAAAATAAATTATTAAATATTTTAATTAAATGTGCAAATAATAATTTATCATTTATGAATCTAGAAGGAGCTGATCTAGAAGGAGCTGATCTAAATAAAACCTGTCTAAATATGGCTAATCTAAAAATGGCTAATTTAGAAGGGGCTAATCTAGAAGAAGCTAGTCTAACTAACGCTAATCTAGAAGGAGCTAGCCTAACTCACGCTAATCTAAGTAGAGCTACTCTAATTACCATTAATCTAAGTAGAGCTAATCTAACTAACGCTAATCTAGAAGGAGCTACTCTAATAGATGTAGTTAATCTAAACTTTGCTAATTTAAGTAGAGCTAATCTAGAAGGAGCTAGTATAACTCACGCTGATCTAAGGAATGCTAATCTAAGGGGGGCTAATCTAAAAAGGGCTAATCTAGAAAGGGCTAATCTAACTAACGCTAATCTAGAAGGAGCTAATTTAGAAGAGGCTAATCTAACAGCAGTTATAGGCCTGCCTATAACTGCAATTTTTGAGGAAATTCAGCAAAAATATCAAATTAAATTTAATTATTTACCTAATGAAATAAAAATAGAAAATAAATCTTGTAATATTTCGCTTGTTGACCTTGAAGATGATACTGATGTTATAGTTCTAGTTAATAAGTCTAGCCGGCAGGGCGAAAATGTTTATAAAGTTTATGAAGCAGACTCATTAATCGAATGGTTGAAAAAAAATTACATTGATCCAATAACAAAAAACACCGTAGTTTTTTATATGCCGAATAAGCAAGTATAGTAGGTTTTATTGTCCTTATAGTGCAAATAAATAGCAATATCAATATCTTATGAACAATTAATTCACTATTACCATTATAATAGTGAATCAAAAATTTGAAAAAAATTTGCAAAATATATGTAAGGTATATATGCTGATGATGCTTTGAAACATCCAATTATTATTCAAAAACATAACAGAAATTCATTAGTTTTAGTTTCGTATAAAGAATTTGATATTCTGGAAAAAATTAAAGAACAATATAATGCGAATCAAAAGCTAAATTTAGCTGCTAACAAATTAAATGCCACAGCTAATTTACCAAAAATATGTCAATATGTAATTTCACCCCATAATAATGCAATTTTTTGGTTGCACAATATCCACCTTTATCCGCAATTTCTGATGCTACTTTTGCTTTGAATCTTCTGCCTTGTTGCGCCATAACTATTGGCATTGAGTCAATGAGGCGAAATTTATTATCATTAAATTTATCTTCGGGTATCATATTCTGATAACTCTCTGATAAGGCAGTAAATGCAGTTCCCATTTTATTTAGTCTGTAAACAAACGCTTCATAGCTAGGTAATTTTGGAAATAATTGATACCAATAATTTTTAGCATGTGAATATATCTGCTTTTTGGTAGTTAGTCCCTCCATTATTCCATACATATAAATAGTCATCACTTCTTCATTTTTAAAAGTTAAATTCGCATAATTTGTAAATCTTTGGCAATATGCCCAAAGACCGTTTTTATAGCTATCACAAATTTGCACAAAAAGTGTTATAATTCCATCTTGCCAATCCATAGTAAATCCTTCTTATTAAAAGCCTGCAAGCTTAAAAAGATGAATTTTACTACATAAGATTGGCTTTTTTATTTATATTTCAGCTTTTGATTCGCATTATAATGATTTATTACTAAAATTAAAAATGGATGAGGTTAAAAAAAGAGATGATTACGTTGGTAAGGAAGAAGTTTTAAAACTGCTTGCTGAAGCTAACAAAAATGACAAATAATCATCAAGTTGATAGAGATGTATTAAAGTACATTAAAACATTACCAACTAAACAACAAAGTCAATTATTAACTAAAATCATTGAACTATTTAATAATCCATTATCTCATGGAGGTGAAAAGCTCACAGGTTATAAAAACTATTATCGCCAAGATATTGGAGAATATAGAATTTGCTATACTGTAATGTTTATCTGGCACTCAGTTATATGACATCTATCAAAAACGATGGATGATAGAACAATATCACCAATCAATTAAACAAAATGCTAGTCTTGCTAAATCTCCAACAAAGACTATTAAAACTCAAAGCAATCATATTTTTTGCACTCTACTTGCTTTTGTGAAACTAGAATCTTTAAAGATAAAAACCATGTTAAATCACCATATGTTGAAAAGTAAATTATTTATTAGTGCTACAAAATCAGCATTTAAAGAATTACAAAAATTTAAATTAACTACAGAAATTATTAATTGTTAAAAAATATTGGTGCGTAAGGTGAGTTATATAAGAATTGAGAAAACTGGAGGAGTGTCTTATTTGTGTAGCAATCATAATTGGATAACTCATTATCTTAATAATAAATACCCTTTAGTTGGTGCATTTGAACAAAATAAAAACTTATTAAAATTTAAATATGTTTTATGGTCTGCACTCTTAAAACATGACCAAATATTGATTGATAATAGAGAGATTCATAAAATCTATCATGGAATTACATTTATTCGTAATAACAATAAGCTTTGCGAATTTTATAACATAGGTTCCGGAAATAAAAATCCTGCGATTTTAAATGAGTTAATTAATAACCTAGATGTCTTTGAAAATTTTATAAATGATTTTCACTTAAAAGGTAAAACATTAATTCAAAAAGCTGTAAATAATAGCATCTATTTTCAAAATCAAAACCTTTCAGGTAGCATGATTCAAATAAATAGAGAAATAATTAAAAATAAACATGACCTAAATAATATTCATTTAACCAATAGAGAAATAGATTGTTTAGAATTAGCAATTGAAGGTAAAACAGCTTTTGTTATATCTAAAATACTTAATTGTAGTGTGAGAACGATTGAGTCGCGCTTAGAAAACATAAAAACTAAATTAGATTGTAATAAAATGATTAGTTTGGGATATAAGGTAGCAAAATTAGGACTTGATAAAAAATGGATACGATAATAAAATGTGCTTGTTTGATTGCTTTAAATAAATCAAAAGAGGAAATTTTATTAGTACGAACTCATGATTATGAAAAATTTTACCTGCCAGGAGGTAAAATAGAAGCAAACGAAACAGCTCCACAAGCTCTGATTAGAGAACTTAAAGAAGAATTATTAATTGACATTATACCTGAAACAATAACCTACCTTACAACATTCAAAGGGCTTGCATATATGCAAGAACATATTGATGTTGAATTAAATTGTTATACTGCAAATTGGAAAGGGCAAATAACCCCTCAGAAAGAAGTCAGAGAAGTAAAGGTTATAAAGTTAAATGAACATAATTTAATAGCACGTACATTAGTAAAATTTATAAAACAATGGCTATTTGAATACTTAAAAAACCCAAATTAGGTTTCTAAGGGTTTACCCTTAGGCGCATGCGGTTATGGCCGCACTCGTAGAGTGTCGGACAACCACCGTCGTGCCTCCAAGCAAAATCGCATTGACAACTACATTGCTTATATTCTGCAACTGATATTTACTGTCTTGTTTTTGAATTGCGTTTTAGTTGCGCCTTAATTGTTAAGTTTTGCTTAAAATTTGTCTAGTTTGTGCTAGACATATTTTAATACAATAAACCCTTGCTATTACTTACTGCTAGACAAAATGTCTAGCTCTATCTATCTAAATATCTACATTTATTCATGATTATTTACCTTTTTAAAATTTAAGTTGTTTTAATTCGTCTTGAGTAAGCTCTACCGCTTTTAATTGCACTGATTTACTCAATTCATCAGACTTTTTAATTTCATCTAATCCATGTTTTGAAAAAACTGAACTAAAAGTTACACGCCTATGTATCAATTTTAATAACTCATTTTGTTTTCTTAACTCCTCAAAAATTACCTGTGTTGTCACTACCAATTCACTCAAAGATTTATGTAATGAATCAGCATCTATCTTATTTATTTTTTTACTCATCTCTCGGTACTCTTTTCCAGAATCATGAGAGTGTGCCAATTCATTTTCGATTGCTTGCAAAATAAAATCAGATTTATTTCCATCACCAACGACTCCATTCATTTTATTTATTATGTCCATACTCAAACGAGTTGACACAACCTGCGATCTTGGTTCATGTTGCATTTTTATCCCCTTTTAAAATCAATTTTTTTATGTTTACATTGTAAACAAACTTATATGAATTAACTCATTGTGTTTATTATATTTTTCAATTTCTGTTTACATCTGTAAACAATTACCAATACTTGTTTACGCAAGAATGCCAATGGTTTCGTCGCCACGCCTGCTCTACTAAAAATTACCTTAAGGTAGGTAGGTGTGGAAGAAAATAGAGAAACTAACGACAACCTTTAATCTTTTTTTATTTTATCAGAAATTTAGTTTGTTTCAAAAACTAAATAAAGTGATTTTTGGACTTGTATCTACCGCCACGTCAACCGTGCCCCCTACCTAATAATTAAGTTTACGATGTTGTTAGGTAGGGGGCACGGTTGAAAAAAGCTATTTATAGATTTTTAAGTGGCGGCTTTCAAGTGTTAATATTTGTATATCTATCAATATAATATCCGATAGTATGAGCGTAAATTCTGCGTCAAATTGCACTATATTATAAATCGAGTACCCAATGGGCATTTGATGCCAATCTGACGTGGTTTCTGGTCTAGGAATCAGCTATTTTATATGTAACACTCCAAGATAATCCACCTCAACCTTAATTAGCATTGCCCTAATCTGCTTAAGTAAGATATTCACAAAAACTGTTAGTTAATTAAAAAACTTTAACAATCTTGGGGGGTTTAAGGGGGTATCAAGTTACCCCCTTACTAGTTCTGTTCTAAATTACGAACGAAGTGAGTTATTTATATGCCCTTTATTTGACTTCTAATGAGGCTAGATTTAATTTTTATACTACTTAAGCTACCTTACTATATTTTCTTGCTCTCAATTTAACTGTGAGCGTTAGCGAACTACTTATTGCTCTTGCTCTGGGGGAGGCTCACGTTAGTGAGGGGGCAAAGCCCCCCTTATTACAAAATTTGCTAACTTTATTCAAAAAAAGTTATTTTGGTTTTTCTTGTTCAAAAATTTTTATAAAATAGAGTGGAAGTTGTCCACATGTGAGTAACCTCGCGTACGTGCGTTTTAGTACATTTTAAGTACTTTTAGTACATTTTAGTACATTTTCCGCCCGTGAAACTCATTCTGGCTCTAAGAAAGCGCTTCGCGAAATATGACCTTTTGCTAGTTTAATATGACTTTTTGCTAGTTTAATATGACTTTTTGCTAGTTTAATATGACCCGTGATATAATAGGGCAGTCATTTGTTTTTAAGAGTATAAAATGAAAAAATTTAATAATAATTTAGTTATCCAATCAAACGATTTAGTTGAAGCTCGTTTTACTACCCACATGACCGAACAAGAACAAAAAACACTGATGTTTATTATATCTGAAACCAAAAAATCTGATGTTGATTTATACTTAAATAATCAAAACAAAATTATAGAAATTTCTGCTATTGATTTTGCCAATATAATGAAGACTAGCACAAGTCGAATTTATGAGGATGCTAGTGCATTATCAGGTTCTCTTACGGGTAAAAAATTTAAGGTTCAATTTATTGGAAAAGATGGCAGTAAAGCATTTGATGAAATATCCTTAATTAGTCGTATGAAATATGAAGCTGGACAATTAACTATTCAAATTAACTCATCAGCTCTTGTTTATTTAATTGAGCTAAAAGAAAGATTTACAGTATTTAGACTTGAAAATATATTACGATTAGGTAGTAGTTATGCTATCAAAATTTACCAATTACTAAAACAATATGAAACATTATCCACTAGAACAATTTCTATCGATGAATTGAGAGAAATTCTAGCTATAGAATATACATATAAATTATATTCTGATTTCAAACGCAAAGTGTTAGAGATATCTAAAAAACATATAAATTTACACACAGACATTCAAATTGAATATGAAGAGGTAAAACTAGGGCGTAAAGTACATAAAATTATATTCCATATTAAATCTAAAATCAATCAAGAACAACAAGCTAAACTCGCTTTTGAACTTTATATTAAAAACCTTTCTAATAACAATCAGCTCAAGTATCTCTGGGAACAAACTAAACCTGAATATAGATGGGAGAGGTTTGATAAAGAATTTAATATTTGGATGGATAAAAACGTATTTTATTATGAAGCTAATTCATGCGACCAATTACAATATTTTGAGCAAGGAACATTATTTTACAAAAATGATTGATTTTAAAAAAACACAATGAAAATGCATTCTTAAATACAGTGGTATACATCATAAGAATACACATTTTAAATTCAAGATATGACTAATATTGTCTAGCATTATTAAAGTATTTTGAATTAAGAATGCTTTAATGAATATGTATTAAATACAATAAAAAAAACAGTTTAAATACACTTGGAGACAATAAAATATAGCAATGTAATTTAAATTGCTTATGTTATAATAATGCACACAATTAAATACAGTTTTTAAATCTAATTTTAATACAGGTGAAGACATGAATAAAGTATCAATATCTGAAGCTGTTCGCATGGCTGGAGTCAGTCGTTCCCATTTTTATAAAAAGTATATAAATACAGGTGAAATTAGTATAGTACATGATGAAGATAAAAAATTAATTGATGTATCTGAACTAATTAGGATATTTGGAAACATACAAATTGAGGACACTAAAAAAGAACAACTGAGAACAATTGAAAACAGCATGAACACACATGATAAAGACAAACTAATAAGCGTTTTAGAAAAACAGCTGAACGAAGCATTATCAAGGGAAAAAGAGGCATTAGAGCGTGAAAACTGGCTAAAATCACAACTTGAAAAAACAACTGCTTTAATAGAAGATAAGACAGCTAAAAAACGTAAAAAGTTTTTAGGTCTTTTCTGATACAATAAAAACTGTAATAGACTGAAAGGATAAAATTATGCAACAAGTAAAAAATTTATATGAAAAGGATTTTTATGCTTGGACTAAAAAACAAGCTAAACTTATTAAAGAAAAATCATTTGACAAGCTAGATATAGTAAACTTATCTGAAGAGGTGGAAGATATGGGAAATCGTCATGCTGATGAAATTGAAAGCCGTTTATGTATATTATTGATGCACCTACTTAAATGGAAATATCAACCTAATCTTCAAAGTAAAAGCTGGGAATTTACTATAAAAGAACAACGCAGAAGCATTGCCAAACGGCTAAAAAAAATGCCTGCTTTAAAATCTAAGCTACCAGAATTATTTTTAGAAGCTTATGAAGATGCTATTTTTGAAGCTGAGAAAGAAACTGGGTTAGATGAATCAACCTTTCCAAAAAAATGTGAATGGACTATTGAACAAGTATTAGATGACAATTTTTTACCTAAATAATCACGGCAAAAAAGTCGCCTTAACCTCTAAAAAAAGATTCTCTATTATGGTAATAATAGAGAATCAATGGTTAAAAACTATTGTTTGTTACGTTAATATTCAAGGTTGTACTCATTATAAAAGCATCAAAATTTGTAGATTGTGCATTTAATTGAACATTTCCACTTTTCAATCCTTGTAACGTTATTAAACAGCTATTATTACTTTGTGTAAACATGCAATAACTTGGATTAAATGAAACAATGTTTGCTCCTTTTAAATTTAGAGAAACGTAAATAGCACTTTCTGGAAAAATTCTATTACTTGGAAAGTATTCTAAGCTAACTACTTTACTCTCGTTAACTTGCATATTTATTATTGGTTTTTCTTGCTTATTAAAAGCTAACTGTGGCGGAATAAAGGGTCTAGGTGGACTATTGTTATTACTCCCAGAATTACACGCAGTAAGTAAAAATAACGTAACCAAAATTAAACTAAAAAATGTTTTGCAGTTGTTTTTCATTTATTATTGCTCCTTAGATTTTAATTGATTCTACCACTTGGTAATGAATTTGCATCTTCAAGTATGGAGTTTGCATTAAAATAATCATATGTCATTAAATAATTACCTGAAATACTTTGACTTTTACCCCAAGAATTTCTTAAAAATAAAACTCCACATTGGTTTTGAATTGTACCATTTAAAGTAACTTGAACACAAATATTATCATCATAACCATAAGCATATATTGCATGACTAACTTTTCCATTCACTTTTTTTGTTCCTGCTCCTGTATTTACCCATGTTGGCAAATAATCAGTAACTCCATTTACCGTTACGGGAGTTACTGCCATTGTAGGAACATATCTAAATGCAAAAATTGTATAAAATCCTGTATTCATGTCTATATCACCATTTCCATTATAAATTTCATTTTTTACATCTTTCAAAAAAACTCCCCCCTTTAAATAATGATTGTATCTATCAATTTTAGTTGCATATTTATTGTAATTAAAAAAAGCATAGTCCCCTCCATCTAACCCTTGACCACTTTGCTCATCACTACCATATGGTTCATAAACAGGAAATCTATGATTACATAACCCTGTCATACCTAGCTGATTATTAATTGTACCATAATAAGATAGAACAGCAAATGCTTGAGATGGCCAATAACCATTCCATGTGTTCATTCGGGTAAATGTAGTAGTATAATTAAGCAAACAACTTGGACTTATTTGGGAATAATAATCATTATTTTGAGTTTGAGCATTTATAGCACCAAGTACTGAAAAAGTGGCACATGTACCAAATCTACCTTGATCCAATGGTTCAATATTCATTGGCAACATGCTAGATGATGGTAAGTTTAATTTAGAATAATTTGTTTCTTTAACAGCTACTAATTTTTTAAAATTTGGATTAGGTTCTATTTTCATAAATTTTACATAAGAAGGAGTATATTTTAAACCAGTTTCCCAGTATTGTAAATCATTTGGTTCTTGTGGATGTTCCATTAAATATTTTTTGTGTTCCTCTACCATTTTTTCAGTAAAAGTTGTTGTTCCAATAATATTATATTCATGTTCAGCATCTAATAAAGGCTGGCTATAAACAGTTTCATAAAGAAACAGACTTAGCAATAAAAATAGCAATTTTTTCAAAATAAACTCCAGTAAAAAATTTTAATATTATAACAACTTACAGACTTTTTTAATCTTAAGGTGCTTCTTTAGAATATTGATACCCTTAGGTTGCTGTAGCAAATATACTTTAGATTTTGGTTTAGCATAATTTAATTTTAACCTCCTAAGAATACTATAAGCTGTAGGCAAAGTACAATCAATAGTATAGTGGTTTTTTAAGAGTTTTTTAATATCATTGCCAGTAATTTTTGCTTGCTTATTTTCCTTTAAAAATATTGAAACAATGTTTTTAAAATCAGGCTCTTTTTCTTTTGGTAAACATAATATTCTACCTCTACCAGATTTATCTTTCAAGCCCTCAATTCCCAATTTAGCGAACATATTAAGCCAACGATGTACCATTCTGGCGCTCTTATGAACAATCATTGCAGACTCTAAAACAGTTTTGCCTGAGGCAATATGCGATAAAGCTAAATAACGTACTTTAAGAGATGCCGTTTTCTCTTTCTTTGCTAATTCTTTAAAATCATAATTTCCAAAATTAAACGGTAAGGTA
>CALMTA010000170.1 GCA_937872505.1 uncultured Neisseriaceae bacterium
TGAAATAAAACCAGCAAGTTCAAAAGATGCAGTAGGCAACATGCTTTTTCAAGCTTTAAGTTTGATGGGCATTCCTTATAAATGGGGTGGGAATACACCAGATACAGGAATGGATTGTAGTGGTTTTATCCGTTATGTATTTAAAAAATCTTTGGGTATAACATTGCCGCGCACTGCAAGAGAAATGGCAAGACTTGGTAAAAGAATAAAATTAAAAGATTTAGAACCAGGAGATTTATTATTTTTTAATACAATGGGTTATTCAAATAGTCATATGGGTATGTATATTGGTAATAATCAATTTATTCAATCTCCAAGAACTGGAGATACTATTAAAATAACAAAATTTGATGCATATTGGCGCTCAAAATTTAATGGTGCAAAAAGAATTGTTCAAGAAAACGAAGATGATAATGGGGATACTATAATTGAAAATTATCAGTATGTAGAAGATGAAGCACTACCACAATATTATAAGCATAAGAAAAACCCCCATGTTAGACATAGGCATTCTGTAAGAAAAAATAGAGCTCATTGTGCTCCACGAAAAACAAAAAATAGACATACAATGAAAGCAAGGAAAAGGCATTAAAATATGAATGATTACCCAATTTGGTATAGTTCAAAAGGTGAAAAAATTACTTGTGTAGAAAAAATTAAAGTAATGGAACAAAACATTGAAGAGTTAAGACAAATTGCTCAAGATGCATTTGAGGACGGTATATTAATGGGTATTAATCCAGAACAATTAAGGTTATATCTTATAAATCTTATCGAGAATTTATTCAACCCATATGAAAAAGGTTAATTATGTTTACAAGGTTTGAAATAAAAATAGGTTTAAGATATCTAAAAGCAAAGCAAAAAAATAGTTTTGTATCTTTTATATCTATTATTTCTATAATAGGTATTGCATTAGGGGTGGCAGCATTAATTACAGTTTTATCAGTTATGAATGGTTTTCAGCGGGATATTAGAGCTAAAATAATTGGTATTTCCTCGCATATGCAGATAACAGATGCGTCAGGAATCTTACAAAATTGGCAAGAAATTGGTGAAAAAACTAAAATAAATTCTCAAATAATAAATTATGCTCCTTATGTTGATGGTAATGCATTGATTAATTTTGAGGGTAATGTAAATGGTGTTTTAGTAAGAGGTATAATTCCTAAATATGAAATGGGAGTTAATAATATTGCTAATACTATAGTAAAAGGCAGTTATAATTCTTTAGCCCCTAGTAGTTTTAAGGTTTTAGTAGGGGTAGAATTAGCTAAACAGTTAGGGGTAGGAGTTGGTGATAAAATTACTATTATTACTCCAGATGGGCAATCAACACCAGCAGGAATTATTCCACGTCTAAAACAATTTACTATTAGTGGAATATTTAATACACACATGTATCAATATGATAGTTCAATGGTTTATATTAATCTTAATGATGCACAAATACTATTTAAAATGAATAATGGAGTTAGTGGGTTACGTTTAAAAGTTAAAGATTTATCACGAACTGTAAAAAATAAGGAAGAATTAGAGAAAGTATTACCTACGAATATAATGATTAATGATTGGATAGATCAGCATCAAGATTATTTTGCTGCTGTTGAAATGGAAAAGAAAATGATGTCTATAATTTTAACTTTGATAGTAGCAGTTGCTGCATTTAATCTAGTTTCAACTTTAGTTATGACTGTTAATGAAAAAAAATCAGATATTGCTATTTTGCGAACTATGGGAGCAAGTAAAAAAAATATTATGAATATTTTTATAATTCAAGGTGGTTTAGCAGGTATAATAGGAACTATAACAGGAACGGTCTTAGGGATAATTTTAGCTAATTATATAGGTAGGATTTTACATTTTATTGAGAAATTTACTCATAGTAAAATCATTAATGGTACGGTATATAATATTGATTATTTACCTTCACATATAGTATTTTCAGATGTTGCTATTATTTTTTTAGTATCAATTAGTTTGAGTTTTTTAGCGACTCTATATCCAAGTAGAAGTGCAGCTAAAATTGATCCAGCTGAAGCGTTGCGTTATGAATAATGAATCTATTTTAGAGTGTCATAATTTATATAAATCATATTCTCAAGGAGAAAACACGCTTGAGATTTTAGTAGATATTAACTTAACTATTAAGCCTGGCGAAACTATTAGTATAGTAGGCAGCAGCGGGAGCGGTAAAAGTACTCTACTTCACCTTTTAGCTGGTTTGGATAAAACAAATAGAGGTGAAATTATAATTAATGGAAAATCGCTAAATAAATTAAATGATAACCAGATTTGTCATATTAGAAATAAAAATTTAGGCTTTATTTATCAATTTCATCATTTATTACCTGAGTTTACTGCTTTAGAAAATGTATTAATGCCTTTAATGATTACAGATATAATTAGGGAAGAAAATAAAAAAATGGCAATTGGTATTTTAAGCAAGTTAGGTTTAGATAAGAGGCTTTATCACTACCCTAGCCAGCTCTCGGGTGGTGAAAGGCAAAGGGTAGCTATTGCTAGAGCAGTAATTAATAATCCCAAGCTAATTTTAGCTGATGAGCCTACAGGTAATTTAGATAATAATACTGGAGCTAAAGTTTTAGAGATATTTTTTGCTTTGCAAGAAGAATTAAAGACAAGTTTAATTATTGTAACGCATGATATAGCTGTTGCAAGCATGACTTCAACACATTATCAACTACATAATGGGCATTTAAATAAAAACTAGTACAGGGTTTTTAGGCTGGTACAGTAAATCTAATAAATAATTTATTTAGGATTTATTATGCAACAGAAAAAAATTTCATTATGGCAGATTTCTTTATTATCAACCGGTGGAATGATTGGTAGTGGTTGGCTTTTTTCACCATTTTTTGGTTATCAAACTGCTGGAATTGGCGTTATATTGTCGTGGATAATTGCCGCCTTTATAACTTTTATAATTGGTTTAACTTTTGCGGAAGTTAGTTCTATTTTACCAATTGTTGGAGGAATTTCTCGATTTATTGGGGTTACACATAGCAGTTCAACAGCTTTTCTTTTTTTGATTATAGGTTGGTTAAGTTATGTTGTTTATTTACCACTTGAAGCTCAATCTGTTATTCAATATTTAGGATATTGGTTTCCAATTTTAGTTGTTAAATCTAATGATCAATTTCAACTCTCTCGGTTAGGAGTTAGTTGTGCAGTAATTATTATCTTTAGCATAACTTGGTTTAATACTTTAATAATTACAAAAGTCACTAAAGCTAATGCAATAATAAGTTTTTGGAAGATTGGCATTCCTTTAGTTATTGCTTTAGTTGTTATTATCGGTTTTGGCAATTGGCATACTTTGGTAAATCCTCATAACTTTTCTAAAGTTTCTGGTGAAAATATATTTCTGGCTATTACTGAAAGTGGTTTAGTTTTCGCTTTTTCTGGATTTCAAAATGGATTAATTCTAGCAAATAATGTGGATAATCCTAAAAAGGCATTGCCTTATTCACTATTTTCACCAATTATTATTGGTTTAATTTTATATATATTGTTATCATTATGTTTTCTTACAACTTTAAATACTGAACAAAAACAATTGATAAATATGGTTGCACCATTATTGGGATTGATTTCATTATTAGGTTTAAACATTTTATTTACAATTTTATTTATGGATGCTATTATAGCGCCATTGGGTACCACAAATGTTTATGTAGCGGTAACTTCAAGGATTTTATTAGGTTTAGGCAAAGATTTTTTACCCAATAGTTGGATAACAAAATTAAATAAAAATCAATCACCAGAACATTGTTTATGGGTAAATGCATTTATTGCTATAATATTTTTATTTCCAGTTCCAACGTGGAAAGAGTTAGTTAGTTTTTTATCATCAATAGCGGTCTTTGCATATTTAGCAGGACCTGTTAGTTTACTAGTATTACGTAGTAAAAAATTGAATATACCAAGAAAATTTTCTATAAAAGGTTATAAATTTTTTGGATATTTTAGTTATATATGTGGTGGTTTATTGATGTATTGGTCTGGCTTAAAGAATTTAATTTATTTAAATGTTACTTTAACCATAATTTTAATAATATATATAATTTTAAATAAATCTAGTATATTTAGAGTTTTTATTAATAATAGTTATTTATTGTGTTATATAATTGGACTTACAGTTATTTCCTATTGTCATAAAAAAAATATTATTGGTTTTCCGCTAGATAATTACCTAGTAATTATAATAGGTTTTGTTGGTTGTTATTTATTTGTGAAATCGAGCTTAGCCACCAAAGAAATAAAATTAAATTTAGAAAAAATTCATTTAGAGTTAGAGTCAGATATTAAAGCAAATAAGGGTTAATATAATGAAAAAGTATTTTAGAAAAATAGTGTGGTTTTTTATTTCAATAAGTATATTAAGCTTAGTAGCATGTTTTCATAATGAAACTAATAAAAATACAGATGATAAAATAAATAATACATTATATGTTGATATAGGTTTTGAGCCACCTTCATTAGATCCAGCTTTAGCAGAAGACGGTTATTCCTACCGTATTGTTAATGATTTATTTGCAGGGCTTATAGATTTTGATCAAACAAATAGACCAATTCCCGGTATGGCAACTAGCTGGGATATTTCTGCAGATGGAAAAACTTATACATTTCATTTACGTAAAGATTTAAAATTTTCTGATGGAACACCAATTAAAGCAAAAGATTTTGTATATTCATGGCGGCGTTTAATTAATCCAAAAACTGGCTCAGCTTATAATTTCTTATTATCTAGTGTAATAAATGGGAAACGTATAATAAATGATAAGATGACAGCAGATAATTTAGGTATTAAGGCTTTGGATGATTATACTTTTGAAGTAAATTTAGAATATCCAAATAATGCATTTTTATCTTATATGACTATGCCAAATTTATTCGTAGTTCCTCAAAAAATTATTGAAAAATATGGCAGAAACTGGACTGATCCCCTACATATAATAACTTCTGGAGCGTATATATTAAAAGAGCATGTTTTAAATGGACATATTTTAGCAGAAAAAAATCCAAATTATTATGATGCTAAAAATGTTAGTATTGAAAAAATAAAATATTATCCATTTGTTGATACAAATGTATCTATATCAAATTATAAGTTAAAAACTATAGATACTAGTTGGCAGACTGTTCCTGTTGATAGATATCAAGAATTGAAAAATAAGTATCCTAAAGAGTTACATACTATTCAGTGGGAACGCATAGAATTTTTAAATTTTAATTTAAAATTACCTAAATATGCTAAAAGCCTAAAATTACGTAAAGCGTTAACAATGGCAATAGATAGAGAAGTGCTAGTAAAAGATGTATTAAAATCAGGACAAATTCCCCTCTATTCTATAGTTACTCCTACTATTGAAAACGGAAAATATGCTGATGTAAAATATGATTGGAGTAGTCAATCACGGGAAAAACAAATTATTGAAGCTAAAAAACTATATAATGAGGCGGGATATAATATAAATCATCCATTAACAATCATTTTAAAATATAGAAATAATGATCTTTATAAAAAAATGTCAATTGCAATAGCTGCAATGTGGAGAGAGGTTTTAGGAGTTAATGTACAATTACAAAATCAGGAATGGAAAGGATTAATTCAAGCTCTACATAAAGGAGAGTTTGATATTGCTCAAGGAGGGTGGGGAGCTGATTTTAATTCTGTTACTACATACACTTCGTTGTTTTTATGTAATAATGGAAATAATAATGCACATTACTGCAATAAAAAATATGATAATTTAGTAATAGAAGCTGAACAAACTGCAGATATTAATAAGCAACAAGAGCTATTTAAAGAAGCTATTAAAATAGCTCAAGATGATTATGCAGTTATTCCGCTATTTGAGCCAACACACCAGCGACTTGTTAATCCTCGTGTTCAAGGTTATGATATAGAACAAAATTATTTAGATAATGTACAATCTAAATGGTTTAGTTTGCATTAATTGAATTATTTATTGTTTAACCATTAATAGATAGTGTTTGTCATTTTCTATAAATTTATTAACTGTTTTAAAGCCAATTTTTTCATAAATATGAATGGCTTTATGATTATTAATAAGGGGATCTACAATAACTGGTTTATTATTACCATAACGAGTAATGAATTCTGTAATTACCTGAGAAGACAAGCCCTTACCTAAATAATCAGTATTGCCTATGAAAAAATCAATTCCATAGCATTCACTTGCTAAATTAGCAAGTTTGGCATATTGATGTATGCTATTAATATAGTACATCTGAATATAACCTACAGCTACATTATTAATATAAAATAAATAACGATTTGTTTCATCAGTTTTAATATAATGATTTATCACTTGTTCTAATTTACGATCACCATCATCTCAAAATTCTTTTACATGACTTAGTTGTAACCATTGATGAAGTATAAAGCAATGTTGTAGGTTTAGGTTTTTAAATTCAATAATCATCGGCTATATCATATTTGCTAAATTAATCAACTCTTGCCAAGCGACACGCTGTACTGTCCATTCATCCATAGGTGTTGCACCGATGCTTTTATAGAAGTCTATTGCTGGTTTATTCCAATCTAAAACAGACCATTCTAGTCTGCCACAATCTCTATCTATTGTGAGTTTAGCTAGAAAAGCAAGTATTTTTTTGGCAACGCCTTTACCACGCATATGAGGGACTACGTACAAATCTTCTAAATAGATACCCGGCTTCCCTAGAAATGTTGAAAAATTATGAAAAAATAAAGCAAACCCTACAGGAACATTATCAACATATGCAAGAATTACTTCAGCATATTTTTTCTCACCAAATAGCTTTTCTCGCAAAATTTCCTCTGTAGCAACAACTTCATCTAATAATTTTTCATATTCGGCAAGTTCTTTAATAAAATTGAAAATTATTGGTACATCATCAACTGATGCGAACTTAATTTCGAAATTTATGTTCATGTAAGTTATCCTTAAATATTATGTTACAATTTTATAATCTTATTATTAGTGTTCATCAAATAAATGAGGGCTGATGTCTAGACGAACTCGCAACCATGACAAAATTTGTTTAGATTGTTTAGGAGTTAAGTTTTTTTAATTCTTTAGTAGCTCGAGGTCTAAATTCAATCTACCACATTTGTAAACTCTTTCCCAAGGTTAGTAATAGAAATTGATCCTTCCTCTTTTAGGGCAATAGAAGCATTTTGATAGTCTTCAATATCCTCAAGTAGTTTTAGAATATATGGTTTTACTAGGTCAGTTTTTGTTATGTGTAATTTTTCAGCAAAATAATTTAATTTTTGCTCAAGTTGGTGTTCTAATCTTATATTCATTTTATGTTTTCCAAAGTGTGACACATATGCAACATGTATTATAAATATTTTAGCTACAAATATCAAATTTAATGTAACTCATTTTTCTTTTTTATAAAAAATCAAAAAAATTTGGAGCTTTTAATTTTTTTTGATTGCAGAGATTATTATTTTTATAAATTATTCTAGGTTAGCTATTAATCATAGCAGTAAATAAAAATATTTAAAATTATAAATTCTCAGAGTTATTTTAATATTAAAATTCATTAATAATAACTTTGACAAACCAATATTATGTATTGTAGATTTATGGCTTTAATAGTAATGAATGTGATTAATTATGCTCAAAAAAACAATATTGGTTTTTCTTTATGTAATGATTTGTGGACGTTTATTTGCACTTAATTCAACTATAGATACTGAACACGAATATATTGTTAATGGTACAATCTCTGCAGAGGAAGTAGAAAAGCAATATCATACATTTTTATTGTTACATCCAGAATATCAGCAAAATATATTTTATAAAAATAATAGTAAAGAAGTAAAAATTCCATCATATATAAAATTTATTAAATTTATTCGTAATCCGCATTATATTCCATCTGTAAATAATAAAAATTTAACTATAATGCATAATACTGCTTTATCTACTAACATAATATTGCCAACATCACCAATAGTATTAGATCAAGGTCATTTTAGTACATGTGTAACAATGAGTACAATAGGTGCTATTATGAGTGCACAACATATAACTGATAAAAATAATGC
>CALMTA010000171.1 GCA_937872505.1 uncultured Neisseriaceae bacterium
ATCGTTTGATAATCCTCCCATGCCTTCTGACTCTTTGGTCCCCATATACCGTCTAACTTACCTGTATATAAACCTACATCTTTTAATTGTTTTTGTTTAGCTACTATTTCAGGGTTTATTTTAGTAGTGGATTTCTTAGAAACAAAGTTATTTTTAGGGTCTGCTTCAGGAGTTTTTTTATATTCTACATGTTGTTTTGGTTCTGCATATATAAGATTAGCTGCTCCTGTATTACTTGTATAATTACCGATAGGATTTATGTTGTCGTGATAGAACTCAGGTGAATTTCTTTTAACAATCCTAATATTAGGATTTTTGTTTTTATTAGCCAGCATATAATACTCTTCATCTACTTCAGAGAGAAACGAAGGTTTGTTTGTTTTTCTTTCATAATCCATCATTTGTTGTCCAGAAATAGGCGGCCCTCCCCACCAAGAAAATCCCAGCGCTTCTCTAGCTTCTTTGTGTATATTGCTAGAGGTCATTACCTTTTTGTTCATATCTTTAGACTTTCCTGTATTACCCGCTATAGATTCCTGATATTTATATAAATTATATAAATCTAAACTGTCTCTGTATGCTTGTAAGCTCGGGTCCATAATACTATTCACATATTTTGTAGGAGGTTGAGTTTGTTTTGTTTCACCGCCTCCTGGATATTTGTTAACATACCCACCATAAGCATAGTGCATTACACCATCCACTTCTACATCGTAGCCTAACTCTGTTAAGTCTTTTATCTCTCGCTTAGAAAGTTTACCATCAAACTCACTGTCCCATTGTTGTTTGGTTCCTTTTGTTTTTTTATTAGTAGACATTATCTTATACTTTTAGTTACTGTATTTGCAAATACTTTTACTACCATTCTAATGTTAGAATATATTGGATTGTTAAATGTTAGACGTTGTGTTAAGAAGTTATCTCTGAACTGCATACGTTGATAATAAGGCTTGAAGATGTTCAAAACATTCTGATTAGGTGTTAGGTCTATCGGGTCTAAGCAAGCACTTGTGTTATGTGGTTCTGTATTGTTAACAACAACATCTATGAACTCATTGTAAAACCATTTGCGTTCTATTCTGTTTACTCTTACTTGGTTCTGTAAATCTTTTACAGCTTGTGTTAGCGCATAGCTTTCATCTTTAATTAGAAACTCAAACTGCCCTGAGTTCTGTGTTGAGTTGTATACTTGGCCATGAGTAAAGGTAATATCCCTACTCAATTCTTTTTTGAATGTTGGCATATACTCGAAGGCTTCTTGCATATATACTGCACCATCCCACGTAACAACCTCTTTAGACTTAGTAGGAAACTCAACAATAAAAGGATAGTAAGTATCATAAAATGTTTGATAGTTATTAGGCAAGTTATGTTTATATATACGTGTGTCTACAACTGACATGAAGTCTTTTCTAGTCATTAAGTATTTATAAGGCAAGTATGAATGCCACGACACATAACTATCTATCATGTTTGAATATGATAAAGTCCATGACATGTTGCAGAATATATCTTCGTTGTCAAAGTACACATATTCGTATTCACAGAACACATCTGTTATTAATACAAACTCTCCGTTAGGGTGCAAGTATATCTTACCTATCTCACATTGAGTTTCATCCGTAGGTAAGTCACCTTGAAATATTGTTTCATCTTTGAACATGTAATCAATCTTTGTAATTAATAGTCGTTCATATTTATAATCGTAACCAAAGTGCCAACCAATTCCTGTAAGTGGGTTACCTTTCAATCCATAATCAGGTACTTGTAGTTTAAACTTAGCGTTCTCTCTCAACCATTTAATCATTCCTTTAGATAGCATTTTAATATTATCGCCAAGTATATGTATGTTACCTGCATAAGTATCTATGAAGTGATAGCCTTGACTACCTATCATATAACCATCGCTCTGTTCTGTACCTGCAAACCCTTCAGGTATCATATATAAATACTGAGGAACACTGCTTAACACATCAGGACTTCCTAAGTAAATACTGTTGTTGTCAAGTTCTATCTTCGTTTGACTTGTTAATATCTTCCATATATTGTGAGAGGTGTGCGCATAGAAGTCATTGTTAAGAGAGAAGATGTTCATTAACTTACCTGTTGTCTTAGGTATGTCAATATAGTTTAAGGGTTTAAACATTCTCCAACCGTCTATTAAGTCGCTACCTGTATCTACTTCTGATATATTTATTCTGTTTGTTTTAGATTGATCGCACTCACACGACCTGTAGTTAATAGGTATTGTCTGAAAGGCTGTAGTTAAATCAACAGTAGAGTAATCCATATTGTACTTACGCTCTTCATCAAGACCTCTATTAACATACATCTCTTGGTCAATATCGTATCTCCATTGCGTTAATATTGTGTTGTCAGCTGTAGCACTTTGTGGTGCTTGTACATCTACATACCAACTACCGTTCTTTAATTTAGGATAGTACGCATTCTCTACTTCATGTCTAAGCGCTACGTTAATATCGCTTTCTACAATTGAATGTAGTAATGCTGAATGAGGTGCATCTTTTGTAAGGTCACAGTTCTCCCAATTCTTATCAAGTAAAGCTGTACGTCTGTACACCCAGTAGTTTATAAAGCTGTCACCAAAGAACTCTGTGTCAGTATCTGTATGCACTAATCTATGATATACAAGATTAGGTATTGCAGAGTAATCAACTAAACGCTTCATACTTACATAGTATGCTGTTGCACAACTTATACTTATACAAGCAGGATAAGGTTGTGGTACGTTTAAGTATCTCATCAACGATCCATCGCTAATCATTTCAAAGAAATAGGTTGAAGGTAAGCTTCCCCAGCAATCATAGTCACTATCTTCATCGTATGCTAACTTCCAAGTCATACGCCTATTAAGTTCCAAACCAACCCCAGCTTCTTGATCTAAGTTTAGAAAGGGAAATTGAAATCCCGAGACTATCCTATCTGCTTGTAAGTACGAGCTGTTGTTAACTTTAAAGTTATAGTTATAGGGGTGTGTGTTGTACATACACATATTAACATTGTGACGTATTGCACAACAATCATTACCTAAACTATCTTCAAAGTCTTCGGGGTTATAATGTTTTCCAAGGCCTGTGTATATTGATTCTGTTCGTAAATAGTCAGACGGTAAAAAAGTATCGCTATTAAAATCAGTGTTTGGTGAATGCACTTTAACTTGTCGAGATAAGTACGAAGATATTTCTTGTGTATCTGAATAAGGCGTGCTTGATATCTTTGAAGGTAGTAAAGGTACAAAGTCGTTTTGATCAGATGTAACACCATTAGCTACAAACATTGGATGTGCCGAAAGACCTGACGCTGAATGCGCAAGAAATGTATTGTGTGCAATACCTTTGCCGACTACAGTTTTATTAACTTCAGTTCTTCTAACATGTACAATCTCGTAGCCTATTACTTCTAATTCGTTATCTGTCGGTGGTTGTACATTACTAACTTCAATAGAGAATGGAAATATCCACTTATCTTCCCACGGAAGTGGTGTTGCTATAGCTGAATCACACTCAACGTTTCTACTTAGAGATTCGAAGTGTGGCACAGTTCTTCTGTCAGGTAACAAGTGATGTCTTACTTTATCCATGATGGGTGTATCAGGATCACACTCAAGAGTTAACACTACTGTATCTGGTGGTGTTGTAAGTGTGTAGCTTACAGTGTGTGGTGTGACACCATTCATTACTGTAATGTTAAGTACTACTACACCACTTGCTAAGTCTGTTGGTATAAGAAGTGTAGGTGTTACACCGCCTACATCAGACGTTAAGTAAGGCTCGCCATCAATAGTTACCACAACACTAACACCGTCATTAGGAAAGCTAACAGTCCAGTTCGTAACTGTGACTGCATCAACGGGTATCAAGGTTGTACCTATTTCTAATGTGATAGTTCCGTCAATACATTCAGGTGTGGTGTGAGGATAAATTAGGTTGCCATCACAATCTCTTTGTGCTGGGTAGGTTTCTTCCTGTTCATGGTAACCCATGTGGCCACGTTCCCATACACCTCTTGAAGTGGTTGTGACTATCCCACAATCATCAGTTGTTACTACTGTACCTTGATGCGGACGCTCACATACACCACCTGTGTTAAATACTTTCCACACAGGTTGTGGGCAAGCGTAAAAATTGTTTATGTCGTTTGATGGTACAATCTCGTCTATGTCTGTATACGTAATATCTTCGTAAGTATTGTTTTCTTCTATAGGGTTTTCAGGATCAGCGGTTATAAGTAACTTACTGTTAATAGGTTCGAAGCAAGTAATCTCAGCCTTTGTAGGACCAGGTATGTGAAAAGCAGGGCTGTATGAGTTATCGCAGAACTTCCAAACTATGCCTAACGCGTAACGCTCATCACCCATAAATGATTTAAAAGAGTAATCGTCTTTATAAGTTTCTGTTACATTTATCTTGCTTGTTCGCCAATTAACTTTTATTTGATTAGCTAATGCTTGATAGTTTATGTTTTTTGTTGTAGTTGTATCTGCAACATAAAGTTTATTCTGGTGAGTAGTAATTAACCTACCCGCTTTAAATGAGCTTTGAAGATTAGTAATCTCTATTAAAGGTATTGCTTGTAAGCCTACACCTGTTATTACATATTCTATTTCTGTGCCTGATATTAAAATTGTTTCTGCAATGCTTACAGTGATTACACCACCTACATAAGCTATGAGAAGTATTTGTAAGTA
>CALMTA010000172.1 GCA_937872505.1 uncultured Neisseriaceae bacterium
ACCCGCATCATTTCCTTGTACTGCTGTATGATAAACTATTATGGGAATATTGGGCTGCCTGCGCTTTAAAGTAGTTACTACATCTCTAATAACTGCTCCTTCTTTTGAAGTTATTACCCCAATCTGTCGCGGAAAAACTGGCAATGTTTTTTTATACTTCTGATCAAATAATCCTTCTAATTTCAATTTATTTATTAATCTATGATATGCTTCCCATAACTCACCTAATCCAACCTTACGTACTCTTGAAATGTTTATCTGATAACTTCCATTTTGTGGATAAATAGTAACTTTACCTCTAACTTCAATTTGTTGCCCATTTTCTAATGAAAAATCAAGCGAAGATAGTTCTCGTGCAAAAAGGACACAAGAAATTTTTGCATTTTCATCTTTTAAATCAAAATATAGATGGCTATAAGTCCTTAATCCGGAAACCTCCCCTCTTATCCAAAAAACTGGTATATTATTTTCTAATAAGGATTTTGAAAGTTTATTCAATTGACTAACATTAATAGCCTCCTCTTGTATTAAGGACTCTTTTAATAATATTCCTTCACTAAAGTGTAACTTATCCACAATATTTAATCCCTTTTAATTTGTCAAACATTTTTTTTCTTTTTTTTTAATAAAAAAACTTGACTTTTATAACATATTGAAATAGTTAATTATTTTCTATTAAATAATTTTTCATTTTTTTACTAAATGCTTTGATATTCTTGACTTTTATTTAATTATTTTCAAAGTTATCCACAAAGTTATGCACATGCCTTGTTAATAATAATACTAAACTACAAAAATCATGGTTTTAACTATATTTTATAAATTTATTTATACCATTAAATAAAGAAATTGCAATTTTTTCCTGAAAATCTTTTTGTTTTAATAGGATTTCTTCATCAGGATTAGAAATAAAAGCAGTCTCCACTAATATCGAAGGAATATCTGGGGCTTTTAAAACAGCAAAAGATGCTCTTTCAACCTGTTTATTATGAAGTGCCGTTATATTACCTAACTGCCTTAATAATATCTGTCCTAATTTATCACTTTTTTTTCTAGTCCACGTTTGAGTCATATCCAATAATACTTTATTTACTATAGAATCTTTAGTTGCAAATGTCATACCACCAATCTTATCAGCATCATTTTGAGTTTTAGCTAACCATTTAGCAAAAGAACTACTTGATTTATAATCTGATAAAATAAATACTGATGAACCTTTAGCCATAGGAGTAAAAAATGCATCAGCATGAATTGACATAAAAATATCAGCCTTTGCACTACGAGCCATAACTACTCGTGTGTTTAATGGTATAAAAACATCTTGGTTTCTAGTCATCCTAGCTTCTAAATAATCTGTTTGATTTATTAATTCATACAAATATTCTGCTATATTTAATACTACATTTTTTTCCATAAGACCTGTTGGTCCTATTGCACCTGGGTCTTCTCCACCATGCCCAGGATCAATCATAATAAGTAGTTTTTTTCTAAAATTTTTTCCATATGCTAATTTTATATTTTCATTACTTTGCTCATTAAGTCTTAAAAGCGCTAATAAATCATCATTAAATATTTCATCTGTATCTTTGTTAGATTGGTACATATCCACTACATAACGATATTTATAATTAACACTTCCTAAATTAACAGGGAGTAGATTTTGTATTTGAGTTTTAATTTCTTGCTTTAAATACATTACTATTCTAACTACATAAGGTGCATATTGACTAATTTTAATATCTTGAATCATTTTGTCATTTTCAAGAATTTTTGCCTTTATGTTATCAAGAACTAAATTTAATTTAACTTCTTGTAAATCAATTACTAATCTTATTGGATTACTTAAAGTAAAGCTCTTAGCTTTAATCTTATAATCTGTTTCTATAGTAAGTCTAGTATAAATATTAGCTGGCCAAATACGTATAGCTAATATTTTATTAGTTGGTTGAATATTTATATTTTCAGATAAATCTACTAATTCATCACCATAACCACTTGTTGTTAATAGTATAGTGACTCCTAAAAATGCACCTAATTGAATAAATTGTCTTCGATTTTTATCAATTTCATCAAGCATTTTTCCCCCAAATTACTCCTAGTGCTTAATTCAACTATTCGGCTTTCACCCTTTACATCTAGTTTTATATTCCAATCAATATTAGTAATAAATTCTTTTGCATTATCTGCCCACTCAATAAAACAAATATTTTTATTCTCAAAAAGGTATTCATTAAACCCATTCTCTTCCCATTCCACTGGGTTATTAAATCTGTATAAGTCAAAATGATAAATATTAATATCACCAACTTTATAAGGCTCAACTATTGTAAAGGTAGGGCTTTTTATTCTATTAGTAATACCAACGCTTTGTAAAATATCACGTACTAGTGTAGTCTTTCCACTCCCTAAATCACCATTTAAAGTAACTACAAAACTAGAAAATTCATTACTACTATTAAAAATAGCTTTTGCTATCAAATTTGCTAGTTGCTTTGTTGCAGCTAAATTAACAAGATTAAATATGTGTTTCATTTTTCATTTTAAATTTTAAAAGTGTTGAATTATATCATAGCTCTATATTCAAATTTAATACAAGCCATTTTTATTAAAGGATTAATAAGATGCTTAAGATTATTTTTTAAAATACTTATTGTTCAATAACTTAATTTATTATTTTTAAAAATCTGAAAATTTAGTGTAAAATATTAATTGCCAAACCATTAATGATTAAACTATAATATGCAACTTATTTATTATTAATAGCACTTTGTACACCTAATAATTTATTAAAATCTGTTTTTTTATAAAAATTAATTTAAAGGATACTTTAATGCCAACTTTATCCAATAATAATGTCACTAATCTTGCCGTTCAAACCTTTAGACACGCCTGGAGTAATCAAATAAAAGAAAATATTGAAAACACGATATTCAAAAATTTTGAAGATAAAAAATTTACTAAAGCTCGAAATGATTATGCAACATATAAAAAAAACTGGAGTTTGACTTTATTTTCAAGTGCTTTTGATGAGTTAAAAGAGCAGCGTAGAGCTTCTGCTAATCTACTTATAAGTATTATACATAGTGATACTTTCAAAGATAATATATTAAATAAAATAAAAGAATCTGACTCTATAGATATTTATTTCAGTAAGCTATTTAGAGCTCTTCTTAATGGAGAAATAAAAAACTTAAGTAACCTATTATTTAATAATAATTTTACTCAAGATTATGAAAAATCTTTTATGAAATCAATTTCCTTAGTTTTTGGTTTAAGAGGGAAAACCAGCTGGCTTAGAAATGCAACAAGTTGGTGTTTTAGCAGTCACAAGGAAATGATAGCTTGCTCAAAAGATATGAAAAATATCCTTATTCATTTATCTCTTATAAGACATTCTTTTAAAAATCCTAAAAATAACAATAACATAAACCCTGAAAGCTTAATACCGGCAAATTTGAAAATTGCATTAAATAGTTTAAATAAAATGAAAAAAGATGTTTTATCAAATAACTCTGGTTTTGATACTTTAAAAGAAAATAACATACAAAAAATTAATGAAACAACTTCAATTATTAAAAAAAGAGCAATTGCTGAATTAAAATTAGCAATTTTACAAAATTTTTACACTAGAATATCTTCATCAAATACGGAAATTGAAAGATATAGTAAAGATTATTTGCTAAAAGAAATACGACTTTATAATGATAAAAGTAATTATAATGAAACAACCAAAGCATTATTATGGCAAGATCAGGATGATTTTAAAAAATTCATCAAGGATATCGTGAATATATATAGGATTCTTGATAAAAAAGTTGATGAATTTTTTAAAGGTAAAATAAATATCATCTATGATTATTTAAATGATGAAATATTTAACGTTGGGTTAGAATGCAATATTTTTACAATTTTACGTGAGGATCTATTAGATATAATTACAAATAGCATTAAAAATAAAGTTTCTTTTGATACCTCTATGAGTTCTAATGCTTATAAAGAAAGTTTAAATGGTTTATTTCCTTTTCAGAGTTCATATGATACGTTAGAATCAACATTACTTTCTTCAGCAAAAACTCGTTATCTAAAATATATCCCATTTGGGGAATATGCTTTTTATACTTGTGAATTATTAGGAATTCAAACACTTGAAGATATAATACAAAGAAAAAAAATTGAATCTGCAACTAAACTATCAAAAAAAATAATAGAAGAATACGAGATAGAAGAACATAAAAAAATAATGACATCACAAGATGAAAAAACTGAAGGATCTACCGAAGATTCAGACTGTGAATATAAAATTATTGATTCACAAAATTACAAATTAGAAACTAATAAGGATAACCAAGATATAATAAATATGTCAACTAAAAAATCATCATATAAATCTGCCATCAGATATAATTGCACTACTAAAAAATTTGAAGAAGATGATCAAACACATGTATCAAAAAAACTGAATCTAGATCAGTCTTAATTATAATGATGAAGAATATTTTTAATAAAGCATCTATGCTCATTATTATGATATAATAACGTCCTATGGTTGATTAGACTCATCAAATTAAGATTATTTATAAATTGACTGCTGAATACTAATATCCTCAAAATAGCCACTAATAGCTTATTAGCTTATCATTACATTGTTTTACCAATCTGTAATTAGAAATGTTTTTGTCGTGGCTTATATGTGGCACCATATATAGCTTTAGTCTATTAATTAGGCTATTTAAAAACATACAAAACAGAAAGGTTTAATTATGCAAAATACAAAATTTATTGAATCATTTGAAGACTTTGGCTTAAGCCCTTTAATGATTCAAGCTTTACAAAAAAAAGGCTTTGATTCACCAAGTGCTATTCAAGCATTGGTAATCCCTGAATTTTTAAAAGAACAATCCAATATCATTGGGCAGGCACAAACTGGAACAGGAAAAACTGCAGCTTTTGCTATTCCTATAATTGAAACACTTAAACCAGAACCTGGTATAACAAAAGCATTAATTCTAACACCAACTCGAGAATTAGCTAATCAAGTATCTGATGAAATATATAGTTTAATAAATGAAAAACGCTTGCGAGTGCTTCCTGTATATGGCGGTCAATCTATTGAACAGCAAATAAAAAATATTAAAAAAGGTATTGATATTATTGTTGGTACTCCTGGTAGAATTATTGATTTATTAGAAAGAAAAATTTTAAATTTAAATAATTTAGATTTTTTTGTTTTAGATGAAGCAGATGAAATGCTTAATATGGGTTTTATTGATGCCATTGAAGAAATTTTAAAACAAACAAATGAAAAACAAAAAATGTTATTTTTCTCAGCAACTATGCCTACTTCAATTTTAAAAATTGCTAAAAAATATATGGGGCAATATAAAATACTTAAAATTGAAAATAAAGAAATGACAACTAATCTAACTGAACAAATCTATTTTGAAGTAAGAGAATCAGAAAAATTTGATACTTTGTGCCGAGTTTTAGATTTTGAACGTGATTTTTATGGTATTATTTTTGCCCGTACTAAGCATGAGACAGATGATATAACTACACATTTGAAATCGCGTGGCTATGCAGCTGATGCAATTCATGGTGATGTAACTCAAGCTATACGTAATAAAACATTAGCAAATTTTAAGAAAAAAGTTATTAATATTCTAGTAGCAACAGACGTTGCCGCACGAGGTATAGATGTAAATAATTTAACACATGTTATAAATTACTCTATCCCTAATGAAGCAGAATCATATGTTCATAGAATTGGACGCACAGGACGTGCTGGTAATAAAGGAATTGCTATAACATTTGTTACACCTAAAGAAGCTTTTCAATTAACTCGTATTCAAAGAATGACTAAAACTGATATTAAGCGTCAAAAAGCTCCTACTATTAATGAAGTAATTACAGCTAAAAAAGAATCACTAGACGCTTGTATTAATGAAATTATTAAAGAAAATGATTATGAACAGTATGTAGATTTAGCTAGAAATTTAATTGCAAATCAACCTGCTGAAGTAGTAACTGCTGCACTATTACGTCATGTTTATGGCGATGAATTTTTACCACAAAACTATAAGCAAATTGGAGAATTTAATAAATCCAATAATTTTAATGATAATTCAAATAGTAGTTTTAATGATCAAACAAAATTATTTATTGCATTAGGTAAAAAAGATAAGATTAACCCTAGAAGTCTTTTAGAATTACTATATACGCATGCTAAAACTCCAGCAAGAAAAGTTAAAGATATTCGTATTTTAGATAACTTTTCTTTTATTACTGTACCTTTTGATGAAGCAGAAACTATACTTCGGTCAATTAATAAAGATAGTAGGCAAAGACCACTTATTACTAGGGCTAAAAAATAATATATATAAAAGTTTTTGCTTTAAGCTGGGATATTTGTTAGAATCCTAACCTAAAAGTATGATTATATTTTATCTGTAACTTAAAAGGTATATATTTTATGCATAAACTTTTTAATAGTAACAGCCCTATTGGTGTATTTGATTCAGGAATTGGCGGTCTTACTGTTGTTAAAAACATTATAGCAAAAATGCCTAATGAGAATATTATATATTTTGGCGATATTGCAAGACTGCCTTATGGTACAAAATCTGTAGAAACAATTAAAAAATTTGCTGAACAAACTGTAAAATTTTTACTAAAACAAAATACAAAAGCAATTGTTATTGCATGTAACACTATAGCGTCAGTTGCTACAGATACTATAAAAACTTTAGCCAATGAAATACCGGTTATTGATATTCTTTCCAGTGGAAGTCGTGCAGGCGCATTTGCAAGTAAAAATAATAATATTGGAATAATTGCAACCCCTACCACTATAAACAGCAATGCCTACCCTATTGCTATAAAAAAATTAAACAAAGAAATCCATATATTTTCTCAAGCTTGTGAGTTATTTGTACCATTCATTGAAGCGGGTATAACCCACCATAAAGCTTTAGAATTAATAGCTAAAGATTATTTACAGCCATTAAAAACCCATAATATAGACACTTTAATTTTAGGTTGTTCTCACTATCCCTTAATAAAAGATACTATTAGTTCAATTATGGGAAAAGATGTTGAAATTATTGATCCAGCTATAACCGTTAGTGAAGAATTATTTTATACATTAGAAAAAAATCATAATCTAAATTTACAACAAAAAGTCCCTACTTATAATTTTTATGTTACAGATAAGCCTATACATTTTCAAAAAATAGGTGAAAAATTTCTCCATAGAAGTATGGAAAAATTAGAAATTGTTAATTTAACCGAATAAAAAACTCCACATTTAAATGTGGAGTTAATTTCTAGTTATTTATCGAGTATATTTACTCTTTGTTTTAGTTCCTTACCAGGTCTAAAATAAACAACATATCTACTTTCAGCTTCAATCGAACAGCCATCACGCGGATTTCTTATTTTGCCTGATCTTTCTTTTAAAGAAAAGCAACCAAACCCGCGAACTTCAATTCGCGATCCATTAGATATATTATTAACTAAAAAACTAAATATAATCCTAACCAAAGCATCAATTGCTTTTCTATTAACTTTGGGATAAAGCTCACTAAGTCTATCAACTATTCCTGAACGATTCATAGTCCATCCTTTACTCTTTAGAAAACTTATCTTGTAATAAAGCACCTAAATTTGTAGTACCGGCAGCCTTCTCAGCATTTTTAACTTTCTTAATAGCTTCTGCTTCATCTTTAGCATCTTTAGCTTTAATTGAAATATTAATTACTCTATTTCTTTTATCAATATTAGTAATCATTACTTCAACTTCTTCATCAAGTTTTAAAAGAGAATTTAAATTATCTACTTTCTCACTAGAAGCCTCACGTGCAGTTAAAATAGCTTCTACACCCTCAGCAAGCTCAATTACGGCTTCTTGCTCTGCAACTGATTTAACTTTTCCTTTAAGTATTGAACCTTTATCATAATTATTAAAAAATAATGCATATGGATCATTATCAAGTTGTTTAATACCTAAAGCAATTCTTTCTTTTTCTATATCAACTGAGAGAATAACCGCTTCTAATTCTTGACCTTTTTTATAGTTACGAATGGCTGCATCTCCTGGTAAAGACCAAGATAAATCAGATACATGAACTAAACCATCAATACCGCCATCAAGCCCGATGAATAAACCAAAATCAGTAATTGAACGAATACTACCTTTAACTTTATCTCCTTTTTTGAATT
>CALMTA010000173.1 GCA_937872505.1 uncultured Neisseriaceae bacterium
TAAGTGTTTAAGAAATTCTTCTCCTGCATATTTTCTTGCACCAGCTGATGCTTGTAAAATTACTGGAGAATCAGTTTCTTTTGCAGCTTCCATAATAGCTTGAACTTGTTCTAAATTATTTACATTAAATGCAGGAACGCCATATATATTGGTTGCAGCATGGTCAAGAACTTGTCGTAGGGATACTAGTGCCATAAATATTATTCCTTAAAATTTGTAAAATTGAAACTCATTTTATAAACGTAGCTATTTTATTATATTAATTAATATTATGCAATATAATTTTCTAAATTAATTTGTGTTATAATTCGCTTTTTTAGTGATATTAACCAGGTGAGTCAAATTGTAGCGGAGTATTATTTTAGTGATAAAAATAAATAGAAATATAGAATTAAAAGCAAGTTTAGAATGGATAAAACTAAGTTTTATAATATTTAGAGAAAAACCCTTACAGTTTATTTTATTAGGGCTAGTAAATTTTTTAATGGGTTTATTACCTTTATTTGGTGCTTTTATGTCTCCCTTATTTATTGCAAGATTTGCGCAATTAACGGAAAAAGTTCAGCATAATGAAGATATAAAAGTTTCATCTATATTTAAAAATTTGTTTATTAATAGAACTATAGTAAATCTTGCTTTTATAAATTTCTTTCTATATGCAATTATATTAATAATGCAAACTTTATTAGAAAATATGTTAGATAGTTATGGGGTATCGAATAAAATAACTCGCTTTGAAATAATGTCATTATTTTTTATTCCAGTATTAATTTTGCAAATGGCTATGTGGCTTTCGCCAATTATTTGTTTATATAATGAAGTTAAACCATCAACGGCAATGTGGTTAAGTATTAAAGCTGGTCTTTATAATATTCAAACATTATTGATGTATGCTATTTTAATATTAGGTTTTACAGCCTTAGCTATCCTTCCTATAGGTTTAGGTTTAATAATTTGGCTGCCAATATTGAATATAACAAATTATTTTGTATATCAGTATATGTACAAAATTGAATAATAGTTATTATACTTGACAGTAGGGGCAATAGAAACTATTACGGCCAGCAATTCTTTTGGCAATAATTAAGTTATTGCAGCTTTTACATTGCTCATTAGTTTTACCGTATACAAAATGCTCATTTTGAAAATAGCCAATAGTTCCATCAGTTTTTTTATAATCACGTAATGAACTGCCACCTAATTCAATGGCAGATTTTAAAACCACTTGTATATTCTGTACTAGTCTTTCAGCTTCAGTTTCATTAATAGTGTTTCCTGCCCTTGTGGGTAATATATTTGATTTATATAAAGCTTCACAAGCATAGATATTTCCGATTCCTACAACAATATGGTTATCCATAATGAGCTGTTTTATTGAACTATTTCGATTATTTATTTTTGATATTAAATAATTTGCATTAAAATTATTAGAAAGTGGTTCTGGACCGAGGGAACTAAATAATTTATGTTTTTCTATGGCGTTATCTGTATAAATAATACAGCCAAAGCGCCTTGGGTCATTATAGCGTAAGATAATATTTCCGCATATTAAATCAAAATGATCATGTTTTTTATCGACATTGGATAAGTCTGATAAGGAGATGCTGCCTGACATTCCTAAATGGATTATTAAGAAGCCGTAATTTAATTTTATTATTATGTATTTAGCTCTTCTAGTAATTGCTATTATTTTTTTGTCAATCAATTTATATTTTAGATTTGATTCAATTGGATAGCGAAGAGATTCGTTTCTAACTATTATATCTGAAATTTTTTGACCAACTAAATTTTGAATTCCTTGAGTAATAGTTTCTATTTCTGGTAACTCTGGCATATTAATTCTTTCATTTATATAAAAGATAAAGGTATTTGCAATAAAAAAATGATAAAATAGTTACTTATTAAGTTTAGATAAGAATAAAACAACAATTATTATAACATATTAATAATAACCAAAAAGGTCATGTATTAATGAAAAAAACTTTACTAGTGGCAGTTATTTTTTTATTATTTGCTTGTGCTACAGTACCTAAGTACAACCCAAAAGAATTTGATACTGTAAATTATGAAATAAACGTTGAGAATGCTATAGATACTGCTGATTTATTAAAAGATTTTGAACAGAATAAAATTTTAAGTAATATTTCTGCAGAAGATTTATCTAAATTAGTTCAAGCTGATTTATACTTTAATCAAGGTGATTATGTACACGCTAGTGATGGTTTTAATAGTTTAGCAATTAAATATAAAGATCCTTATACAATATATAAAGCTATAATCTCATTAGAACATATTATAACTTCGGCTGCTCAAATTCACCAACTAAATGAACTTATAAATCTTTTTATTTCAGTAAGTCCAAATTCAAATTTAACAAAGCTGTTTAATATACCTATTGCATTAAATTCTAATAATTATTTAATTGCTGAGAATAATTTAGATTATCTAATGAAAAATAATCCTGATAATGGCAGAGCCATACTGTTATTTTTAAGCTCTACAGTTAGTAAGGGTTTTAAGATAGAAAATAAAAATAATTTAATGAAATTTGCAGATTATGTAGTTAAAACTTATAAAAGTTATCCTGAAGCACATTTATTAGCTGTAATCGGATATGCTGTTTTAAATTCTGAAATAAAATTAAATGAAGAGTTAAATTTTATTTATAAGCGTTATCCAAATTGGAATATTCCATTATATTGGGTAGCAGGGATTTTATTAAAAAATAATAATATTTTAGCTGTTAAAGTTTTAGAAAATAGGATTAAAAACCAACAAAGAAAAATTGAACCTTTATTGCAAAATATGTATATTTCTTCATTGATTAATTTTAATCAATTAGATAAAGCAAATTCATATTTATTAAGTCAGCTAAATTCTCCAGAAATTATTTATAAGAATAATGTGTTGCTTAATTTAGGAATTATAAATACTAAAATGAGGAATTTTAAAGAGGCAGCTAATTATTTAATAGAAATTAAATTGAATGATAATAATATTCAAAGTTTAATCAATTTGCTTATTGCCTCAATTTTTGATTATTCAAATGATGAAATCAATGCAATAAAATATTATAATATGGCAAATTTATCTAATCCATATTTAAAACGAGTTATTAATATAATGTTATTAAATGATTATATGAATCTTAAAAAATATGATGAGGTAAATAGTTTATTAAATAAAGCTGCGTTAGAAAATAATTTAAATGAAAGGGAGACTATTTTATTAAAATCTGCTTATTACATTAGCATGGAGCAGTTTGAGTTAGCTTATAATTTATTTCATTCT
>CALMTA010000174.1 GCA_937872505.1 uncultured Neisseriaceae bacterium
GAATTAGTGCCATTAATTTTAAATGTAGCTAATAATTTAAAAGATAGTCCTTATATTAAACAGATAAAGCAAGCTCTGCATAATTTACAAAGTGAGTTAATTTTAGATTTAGGGGTTGAGATTCCCAATATAATTTTACGGTATAGTGACAAATTAGAAGAAAATACTTATCAATTATTAGTTTATGAGATACCTGCAACTACTGGGCTAATTGTACCAAAAAATATCTTGGTGATTCAAGATGCAAATGTGCTTATTAATTCATTAGGCATCAAAGATGCTATCTTAAACCAAGTAAATTTTGGGGGGAAGAATTTAGGTGTGTGGATTGATGATAAGTATAAAGATAGTTGTGAGGAATATAATTTAGCTTATTTAAATAGTGATCAATTTATTGGTATGCATTTGCAATTTGTATTAAAGCAGTATATTTCAAGCTTCTTAGGTATGCAAGAAGTTAAAAATATGTGTGACAAAATGACAGATTATCAAGATTTAATACGTGAATTGTTAAGAATGTTACCATTAAATAAAATTACTGAAGTATTACAAAGATTAATTGCGGAAGATATTTCATTAAGAAACTTTAAAACAATTTTAGATGCAATGCTTGAGTGGGGACAAAGAGAGCGTGATATTATTATAATAACTGAATATGTGAGAAAGTCTCTAGGGCGTTATATTAGTTACAAATTTAGTAATGGCACTTATATTATTCCAGCATTTATTCTTGATTCGGAGTTTGAAGATACAGTTCGCGATAGTATTCGCGTTACTGACAGTGGTGGCTATCTAGCAATTGATCCTGATATTCAGAATAGTTTTATTATTAAAGTAAAAGAAATGCTTAAAGAAAATAATAATTTAACAGTATCTCCTGCTATTGTTACTCAGATGGATATAAGGCGTTATGTAAAATCAATGTTAGAAAAAGAAATGAACTTTTTACCCATTTTATCCTTTCAGGAGTTAGGTAATTTAGCAGAAATTCATACTTTAGGGGTTATTGAAGTATCATAAAGTGTATAAATAAGTTATTTTATTGAGAGTTATAGTATGATAATAAATAGTAGTGATGTTTTTGATGAAAATATAATATCACAAATAGCAGATTGCAAGTTTTTTCGTTGTACTAGAGAGCACTTGATTGAATTATTTAACATTAGTAATAGTGTTCATGTTGATAAATGGGCTTGGGAAAAGTTTGAGCAGTTAATTGAATATAATTTGCCTATAATTGGCTTGTCAAAGAATGATGACTTGATAGGATTTGTTACATATTTAGCATGTTTAGAAGAAGCGCGTATCCTAAATGTAGCTGTTCTTAAAGAGTTTCAAAATAAAGGGTATGGAAAAAAATTATTAATAGAAGCATTAAAAGATGCTAAGAATAATAATTTAAGGTATGCAATGATAGATGTTAGGGTTAGTAACTTAAAGGCAATTAGCCTTTATACTAAATTGGGTTTTAGGATTTTATGTGTGCGTAAAGATTATTATGATACAGATATTAATCAACTTGAAGATTCTTATTTTATGCAGTTAGAGTTAGACTAGATATGTTTATAATTAACCACTTTAATTCAGTGTATGATTTTTTTTGGGGGGCAATGATAGCTTCATCAAGAATTTATGGGGTTATGATAATTTGCCCTGTATTTAGTAGTAATTATCTGACTAAAATGTTAAAAGTATGCTTAGCTTTTATTTTTGGGATTATGGTATTGCCTTATGTAGGGCAACAATTAATATTACCAGCTTCAATAATAGGAAGATCGTTTTTTATTATAAAAGAATTAATAATTGGTTTTATGGTAGGTTATGCATTAGCATTTCCTTTTTGGTTAATTGAAACAGTTGGCAATATAATTGATAGGCAAAGAGGAGAGCAGATGGGGGCGGTAATTAACCCTTTAACTAATAGCTCAACTTCATCAATTGGCAAAGTTTTAATACAAGCTTTTACAACTTATTTTATTGTAGCGAATGGTTTTATTTTTATTTTTTCAATATTATTTAATAGTTTTATGGTGTTACCATTAACTGAATTTGATTATTTTTCTCATTTTCAAAATACAGATATCTATGTTGGATTATTTTCTACATATTTTAATTATGCAGTTTTATTAACTATGCCAATAATTGGTGTTATGTTGTTATTAGAATTAGTTTTAGGTTTGATTAGTTCATTTATTCCACAGTTAAATGTGACGGTAATTTCTATGCCGTTAAAAACAGCTGTAGGAATGTTTATTTTAATTTTATATATAGCTATTTTATATCATAATATTTTAGATAAGTTTACTGTCGGAATAAGGGGGATTTATGGGTAAATTAAAATGTAGTTGTTTGGGTGTTGTGATTTTAGGCTTATTAGCTTGCTCAGAATCGAGAGTTGATATAGTAAATGGAGTTAATCAGAAGAGTGCTAATAGTATTATTTTAGATTTGGAGCAAAGCCATATTAATACTACAAAATTGCAGGCAAAAGATGGAACATATTCAATTCAAGTACCAAAGAATAAACAGATGGAAGCTTTAGCTATTTTAAAGCAAAATGGAGAACCATTTAGTGATTATGTATCTATGGGTAATATTTTTAAAAAAGAAGGATTTATTTCTTCACCATTAGAAGAGCATGCACGTTTAATATATGCTTTAAATCAAGAAATTGATAATATGTTAATGAGTATTAGTGGAGTTATTCAAGTAAAAACGCAAGTAAGCCTACCGTTGCCAAATGATAACTTATGGCAGACAGAGTTGCCACATTCTTCAGCATCGGTTTTAATTAAATATAAACCAGGATCTCGCATAGATTTATATCTTGCACGTATGAAAAATTTAGTCGCTAACGCAGTGCCAGGATTAACACCAGATAGAGTGGAAATTATTACCGTTCAACAAAACGATGCTTCTTTATAAATAAGAAATATATATTTAAACAATAATTAAGTGACAAAAATGTTACTAGTTTTTTATTTGTTTTTGAGTAATAATACTAGATGTAACTATACCACAATAGTTCGAATTGTAACAGTGTTGCAAGTTTTTTATCAATAGTGAAATTTCACTATTGATAAAAAATGGCAGATTATAAATTTGATAAGTAGCATGTTAGTTGTGGATAATAGCAAATAGTTCAAAGAACACTTATTATTTAAGAAAGCAATAAAAAAGTGATATTTTTGTCACTTGTTTTGTAAAGTTAAACTGCTCGATAATAGGTGCTTAGGTTTTTTTAAAATAAGAATGATTGTTAAAAAAGGTAATTTATAATGAGTTTCAATCTTTCACAAAATGGTCTTAATCCAATCGATACAATTGATGGAGCAATGAATGGAGTTGCTCAAATTGAACAACAAATCAAGCAAGCTTTAGAAGCATTTAAGGCAAAACCACCATCAGCAGCAGATCAAATTGTTATGCAAACTATGTTAGGTATCTATCAAAACCAATTGATTGCTTATAGCAATATACAAAAAGTGCAAATTGATACAATTAAGGCTGTGGTAAGTAATATAGGTATGTAATAACATTAAAAAATAAAAGAGAGAGGTTAATATGTTAAATAATATAAGCGTAGCTAATAAAGCATCTACTATAAATCCTGCTCCTTATAATCGTAATAATGACAAGATTAAAAATAAATTAATAGAGTGTATTACTTTAATAGTGCAAGCTAAAGAAGATTTATTTACTGTTTCAGATAAAAATAATGTTTTAACAAATTTAAAAAATGATATTAACCAATATAGTAAATACTTATCTCTTGAACATTTAGAAACTTTAAATTGTATAAATCAACAAGTTACAGAGACAATAGATTCATTTATATCTTTGCCTTTTAATGAAGCAATGATTAATGAAAAATATAAAAGTTTTGCTAAATTATATTCAGACACTATAGATAAATATGGCAAAGAATTAACTAATAACTATAATATACAAAATAATGATAATAATGGATATCAAGATCTTGTAGGGTTACCATTATTAGTTATTATTATGAATTGTGCATTAGACATGTTAGCAATTAATTTAATGTCTTCAAACTCTTATGTAAATAGTGTAAAACTTTATGAAAAAGTTTCAAATGCTATTGCTTTATTGCAGGCAATGACGCAAAAAATGGCTGATTTTTATAGTAAACTGGCAAATAAAAGGCAAGAAATTTTAAGTCAAATTAAAAATAAAAAAGGCAAATATTACGATAGGTATAAAGATCATATAGATTGGTTTGTGGACCCAGGTAATACAGTATCTATGGATGATAAAGATTTTAAAATTTTATGTGATGAATGTAATTATCCATCTAACAAAAGCGATAACTTAATAAATGGATTTAAAGACTTATTAAATAGTAATGACACTCTTTTAATGGCTCTTACAGATAAGTTTTGTCGTGGTCAGCCAAGAATTGAAGCTATAAAAATAATTGCTGGGAAATTTTCTGAATTTTTAGGTGATAGGATAGGAACAAATCAAGATCCTAAGCAACTTCTAATTACATTTTTGAAAGATTATTGTGGGTTATATGATATTTCTAATTTAGAACAACTTTGTAATGATTATTTCCAAAATGTACAAAAATATGGCCCTACTAATAAAATAAGTTATGAGATAGAGTTGAAACCTGGGGATTTTCCAGAAGGGGCAGCAGATTTCTTTAAAGTAGAAAAAGATAAAGATGGCAAAATAATAAAATGTATTATTAATGATGTGCTTTTAAATGCAATGGTTAGATTCATATCACAGCAATTAACACTAGTTTTACCTGATTCTTCGACTAATGCTTTTGGTTTTATATATGATACTTATGGCGATGGATTGAAAGATCAAACCATAATAACTAATATGCTTCCTGCAATTGGAACTAAAAGTAAGCAAGTTCAGGATGCTAGTTCTGGGTTAACAAATCAAATAAATTTATGTCAACAAAATGTGCAGGTGGTTGCAAATTTTTTTGATAAAATTTCTGAGATTTTTAAAGAACTTAGTAGGTAAATATTTTTAATTTTAAAGGGCGTTGTATATTATGAGTAAAATTGATAATCCTAGTAGCTATATTCACAACCGCAATGTAGATTCTTTTGAAATAGCTATTCCTTCAAGTATGTGTTCAAATCAAAAGGTTTTAAACAAATCTAGTCATCAGGATATAGATAAGGAAGCAGTAAAACATATGTCTGCATCTATTATTGATGCAGTTTTACCTAATATTCCAAAAGAACTGTTAGCAAAACTTAATCTGGAAAATGTTTCTGCTTTGCAAGAGGCTTTAAAAGAATTTTTAGAAAATGATCCAAAAGCTATTAAAGATTTGTTTTCTATGAAAGATACATTAAATAAGTTAATAGAAGAAATAAAAGAGCAAAATCCTAATGATGTTAATGATTTGAAAAGTTTACAAGATGCATTAATGCAATTGCAAGAAAAAATTACAAATAAAATGCAAGAATCTAGTAATAATATGGAAGATAATCTTAAATTATATAATTCAACAAAAGAGCAATTAATGCAGCATTTATTAGATTATTCTAATTCAAAAAAATTTTTACAAAAAAGTTTCTTAGCTACTACTCCTGAAAATAATTTTAAATTAAATGGCGGTACTGATAAAGACCAGAAATTTGCCTGTGTATTGTGAGGTGTATTCCCACAATGTTCCGTTTAAGGTGGCTTTAGCGAAATTACGTTTTGGAGTCATGTTTTATTGCGTGTGTTGTTAAACAAGCTAATCAGGAGTCGAG
>CALMTA010000175.1 GCA_937872505.1 uncultured Neisseriaceae bacterium
CAAAAAGAATTCCTGCATTGCAATTGTGGCGTAAAATTTTAACAATGCTATTTGAAACAGGTCATCCTTGGGTAACCTTTAAAGACCCATGTAATATTCGTTCTCCACAAAAACATGTGGGGGTTGTACATAGTTCTAATTTGTGTACTGAAATTACTTTAAATACAAATGAAAAAGAGATTGCAGTATGTAATCTAGGTTCAGTAAATTTAGTAAACCACATAAAGGGTAATGGGTTAGATGCAGATAAATTACAGCGTACAATAAAAACAGCTATGAGAATGCTTGATAATGTAATTGATATTAATTTCTATCCTGTAGAAAAAGCTAAAACATCTAATATTGCACATCGACCTGTAGGTATGGGATTTATGGGGTTTCAAGATTGTTTACATATTTTGCGATTACCGTATGCATCATCTTCGGCTGTTGAATTTGCAGATAAATCTATGGAGTTAATTGCTTATTATGCTTATTTTGCATCAAGTGAATTAGCAAGAGAGAGAGGGAAATATTCTAGTTATGAAGGAAGCCTTTGGTCTCAAGGTATTTTACCATTAGATTCAATAAAAATACTTGCTGAGGAACGTGGTGCTCAATATTTAAACATAAATATGGATTCAAGTTTGGATTGGGATAAATTACGTAAAAATATAAAACAATATGGTATGAGAAATTCTAATTGTTTAGCCATTGCACCAACTGCAACAATTGCTAATATTATTGGAGTATCAGCTTCAATTGAACCCACTTATCAGAATCTATTTGTAAAATCAAATTTATCTGGTGAATTTACTATAGTGAATGAATTTTTAGTTCATGATTTAAAAAAACGTGGTCTATGGGATCAAGTAATGCTTGCTGATATAAAGTATTTTGATGGAAGTTTAGCTAAATTAGATAGAGTTCCGTCAGATTTGAAAATGTTATACGCTACTGCATTTGAAGTTGATCCAAAATGGTTAGTAGAAGCAGGAAGTAGAAGGCAAAAATGGATAGATCAAGCTCAATCACTAAATTTATACTTGTCTCAGCCATCTGGAAGAAAGTTAGATGAGTTATATAAATTTGCATGGAGGTTAGGGTTAAAAACCACCTATTATTTAAGAACTTTAGCAGCAACTTCTGCTGAAAAATCTACAGGTCAGGGCGGAGAATTAAATGCAGTATCGATTGATGGGGGTGAAGGTCAATTTGGCTCTCGTTCAAATAATAATATGGATACAGAAAATAATTTTTGTTCAATAGATAATCCAGAATGCGAATCGTGCCAATAAAGCAATATTATTGAAAATAAGAAATTAGCTTTATTGTTCTAGTAACTGTTTTACAACTGTGGAAGCTTGGTTGGCAGCCATTTCTTTTAAAGTTAAGAATACATCATTTGCGTTAGAGTTATCTTGTCCAGCTTGATCAGACAACGCTCTTATTATTATAAAAGGAATTTTATTTATGTGAGCTACATGAGCAATAGCAGCAGCTTCCATATCACAAGCTAATGCATTAAAAGTATCTTTTAAAAATATAACTTGTTCATGATTATCAATAAATTTATCACCACTAATAATTCTACCAGCAACTATCTTAAATGGATTATTGTGGGAGCTATTAAAATATTTTTCAATTAATTTATTATCTGCAGAAAATGAAAAAGCATCTATTCGCGGTATTTGCCCTAAAGGATACCCAAATGCTGTAGCATCTACGTCATGTTGAACTAAATCAGTGGCAATTACTACATCACCAAAAGTTAAGGCTGTAGATAAACTTCCAGCAACTCCTACATTGAGAATAAAGTTTAGTTTAAATTCACCAATTAAATATTGGGTTGCTATGGCGGCGTTAACTTTACCAATGCCACTTAGAATTAAAATTAGTTTTTTATCTTTATATTTTGCGATATTTATAGTGAATATACCTTTTTTTAAAATTTTAGTTTTTAAATTAAGTATTTTTATAATGCTTGAGAGTTCTTCTTCCATAGCACAAATAATGCCAATTTTTTTTGGACTAATAATACCAAAAAGTTTAGTAAATAATGTTTTTATAATTTACTCCTCTGAATAATATAATTGTTTAAAATATTTCTAATATTATTTATTTTAAGGTATAGTACGCGAATTAGATTTTTTAATAAGCTGAGTATATTATCATAATTTGCATAGAGGAAATTAGATTAAAAATAAGGGGTTTTATAAATGACTAAATATTGGATGGCAGTTGCTTCTAAAAATCATGTATCAATTGGTATAGAACAAGGTTTTGCTCAAGTTTGCCATGGAAAGGCGCATCCTTTGAAAAAAATGTCAGTTGGAGATGGGATTATTTATTATTCCCCTAAGGAAAATTTTAATGAAAATGATATTTGTCAAGAATTTACAGCTATAGGGACAGTTATTACTAAAAAAATATATCAATATGAGATGGAAGATGGTTTTATGCCATATAGAAGAAATATTGAATATGATAGAAGTGTGCAATCTATTTCTATAAAACCGTTGATTGTTAAATTGAAGTTTATAGAAAATAAAAAAAATTGGGGCTTTAAATTTAGGTTTGGATTTTTTGAGATTCCTGAAGAAGATTTTTTGATGATACAACATTGTATGCGTAATGGTATTTAGATTTATTTGATATAATTTTTAACCCAATAAAAATATTCAACGTTATTTTAATATGAAAGTGAGATATGCGTAATTTTACATTTGAGAACCCTGTAAAAATAGTCTTTGGTAAGAACCAAATTAACTCTATTAATAGATTTATTCCTAAAGAATCAAGACTACTATTAGTTTACGGTAAGGGTTCAATTAAAAGTAATGGAATTTATGAGCAAGTATTACAAGCATTAATGGGGTATAATATATTTGAGTTTGCAGGAATAGAAGTTAATCCTGAATATGCAACATTAATTAAAGCAGTAGAATTATGTAAAAAAGAAAAAATAGATTATATTTTAGCTGTGGGAGGTGGCTCAGTAATTGATGGGGTTAAATTTATTTCTGCAGCAGTTAATTTTCCGATGGCAGATACTTGGCAGATTTTGAAAGGTAAGCAAAATAAGATTAGTAATGTAATTAAATTTGGTGTGGTATTAACATTGCCAGCAACAGGTTCAGAAATGAACAGTGGTTCAGTTATTTCAAGGCGGGAAACTGGGGAAAAATTAGCTTTTGGGCATTCGTTATTATACCCACAATTTGCAATACTTGATCCTGAAGTTACTTATTCTCTTCCTCCAAGGCAATTAGCTAACGGAATTGTTGACCCATTTATTCATGTTACAGAACAATATATAACTACAGATTTGAACACACCTATTCAAGATGGATTTGCAGAAACCATTTTAAAAACATTAATCAATTTAGCCCCTAAAATTTTATCAGGGGAAAATGATTATAATACCCGCGCAGATTGGATGTGGAGTGCAACTAATGCTTTAAATGGTTATATTGGTAATGGGGTAGATCATGATTGGGCAACGCATAAAATAGGACATGAATTAACTGCTTTATATGGTTTAGACCATGCTCAAACATTAGCGATTATAGCTCCTCAAATGTGGCGGTATAAAAAAAACATTAAAAAAGCAAAGTTAGTAAAATTTGCACTAAACGTATGGCAAATTAGTAAAGATAATGATGATGCAATTGAACAAGGAATAAGAAAAACAGAAGATTTTTTTAGGAGTATTGGTATTAAAACTAAATTATCAGAGTATAATATAAAAGTTAATGCAAGTGAGGTTGCAAATAATTTAGCTATTAGTCAAGGTGTACCGATTGGTGAACATAAAGATATTTTTGTCAAAGATATTATAAAAATTATAGAAATGGCGTATTAATATTGTGGGTAAATTTATTATAAGGGTTAATTAAAATTAGGCATACTAAACATAATAAACAGAAAGTAGCGCCTAATGGTATAGTAGAGGATGGGTTAAATAAGCTTATGAATCCAGTAAGTAAAAAACCTAAAGTTAAGCGAATAGTAATAGCTAAGGCTGAAGCAATGCCAAAATTTTCTTTTAAATCCATATAAGCAAGTGAATCAGTGTTTGACCAAGAAAATGCACTGCCTATGAACATAGGGAGAATACTGATGCAAAAAAGTATTATTGTAAGTTTAAAGAAAAACCCAACAATTAATAGTAAAATTCCTGAAAATAGCATTAACCATAAGCCAAATTTAGTTAAAGAAAATATGCTAATCTTTTTTAATAATTGCCCATTTATAAAACAACAGCTAATATAAATTAATGAGAATGATAATGTTAAAGTACCAAACCATGCTGGAGATAAATTTAAAGTATCTTGAACAATAAAACTGGCAACTGTAAGGTATGCCATAAATAGAGCATAACTTACGGCAACAATTAAATTAAATTGAAAATAAGATTTATTTTGAAGAATTTTTTTACATGTATAAATTAGCCCTAACCAAGAGATTTTTTCTGTATTTGATATAGAGGTTTCGATATAATTATAACTAAAGTAAATAACAAATCCATTATAGAGGAGTAAAAAGAGAAAGATAAACCGCCAGCTAAAATATTGTTGTAAAATGCCACCAAAAAATGGAGTAAGATCTATAATAAGTGCAGTTGCCATAGCTAAATAAGCGGCATATTTAGCTGCATCAACTCCTCTTATTTTATCACGTAAAATTGCCCTACCTATCCCACTAACGCCACTAAACCCTGCACCTTGAAGGATTCGGCCACTGATAAGCCAGTAAATATCGGGGGCAATAAAACAAATAAATGTGCCAATTAAACCGATAATTGATGTTGAAATTAATATAGGTCTACGACCAACGTAATCAGAGATATATCCGAAGATTATCCCAGTAGTAGCCATACCAAATAAAAAATAGGTGATTGTTAGTTGTACTATATTTTTACTAGTATGTAAGTCTTGGCTAATGTAGGGCAGTGAGGGAATATAAATCTCTGCAGCCATTGGCGCCATTGAACTAAATAATACAATTAATGCAAAAATATTTATATTATTTTCATTTGACATTAATTGTTATAAACCGGAAATTTTGTACATAGCACTAGAGCTTGTTGTTTTATTTTATTGATAACATTTTCATTATGAGGATTTTCTAATATATCCGCGATCATATTTCCTAATAGTTCACATTCAGCTTCTTTAAATCCACGGGTGGTAACAGCTGGAGTGCCAAGACGAATACCACTAGTAATAGTTGGTTTTTCAGGGTCATTGGGAATGGAATTTTTGTTAATAGTAATATTTGCCTTGCCTAAAATATCTTCTGCAACATTCCCAGTGATACCCTTGGGACGTAAATCAACTAGCATTAGATGAGATTCAGTTCTGCCTGACACTATACGTAAACCTCTATTAATTAGAGATTGAGATAAAGCTTTAGCATTATTTTTAATTTGTTGTTGATATACTTTAAATTCAGGTTTTAAAGCTTCTTTAAAAGCTACTGCTTTGGCAGCAATAATATGTTCTAATGGTCCACCTTGAAGACCTGGAAAAATTGAGGAATTAATTAATTTTTCATATTCTTTTTTTGCTAAAATTATACCTCCTCGAGGGCCTCGTAAAGTTTTATGTGTAGTAGAAGTAACAAAATCAGCATATGGAACAGGGTTAGGATAAAGCCCTGCGGCTATTAAGCCTGAATAATGTGCCATATCAACCATTAATAAGGAGTTAGATTTATCTGCTATTTCGCGAAATCTTTTGAAATTAATTTCAAGTGAATAAGCAGAAGCGC
>CALMTA010000176.1 GCA_937872505.1 uncultured Neisseriaceae bacterium
ATCCGAATTTGGTTCTAGATGGAATAAGCCAGTAGTTTCTTATTTTCTTGATAACTCTGATATAAAAAATAATATAAAAAATTATCCAATTAATATAGAGTCATTTAATAGCAAACATGGCATAGTTTTTGGATTATTTCATGGAATAGAAAAAAATAGCATGGATCCAAAACCGCTTATTAAGCCAACATCCTGTTTAATAGATAGCAATAAAATTACTAAAAATAGTAATGTAATAATAAATTTATATGGAAATCTTACTGCTCACTTTAATGATACTAAAGAACTAGTTCCCCTGTTAAATAATTTAACATGCAAAATCGTATATAATGAACAACATTAAAATAAATTAGAAATATAATAAGTCAATTTAAAAATATAAGTAGCTATTTAGATAGCTACTTATAAAGATAAAAATAATTTAACTAAAAACTATTATACAATATTTTCAGGTAAAGCATTAATAGGACTTATAATTTGTTCAATCTCAATTATAAAATTATTGTTCGGATTAGTTATAGGTAAATTATTTGCATGACGATGGTTTATCCAATTAAGTAAAGAAGCTACGTCAAATAGGTTTAAATGAATACCATTAGGATTCATTACTAATACAATATTTGCATTACCCTCAGCTAACTCCATTATATTTGACATAGTAAAACAACACCTAACCCCCCTATTCATTAATGTTTCTAAGAAATTATGATCAAGATTATTAACTAATTCTTGATTATTTTGAAGTGCTTGAAGTAAATTTTGTGCTTGATTTTGTTGTGGCTCATTTACGAAAAGTTCGTCTGGAATATTTATACCAGGGTGAGGTAAATTATTTTGCCCATTAATTAGTTCTAGTATATTTCCTATAACTCTAGGATTGGCTTCTTCATTTATTAACCTCTCTTCATCACGAATAAAAACATTATTAAATCTAGCCTCACGAAAGTTACGTGCATGTATAGCCTCTGGTGCATTTAATAGATGATTCCGGTTACGTGGTTCTTGAGGGGGTGTGTTAAAGAAATTCATTTGCTGATTTTGATTTGCATTTACTCTCGGAGGAGTTTGGATCCCTTGTAAATCTGCATTATTAGCTTGAAGCGGAATATTAAATAAATTCACTTGCTGATTTTGATTTGCATTTATTCCAAGAGGATTTTGAATACCCTGTAAATCTACGTGGTTATTATTTTGTCTACCAGTTCTTCTTAATAGATTTACTCTAGGTAAGGGAATATCGAAATTATTAGGATTCATTTAAAACCTTCATTAAAAAATATAATAAAATTAACAATTTTTCTGTGGCTACTATAAGCCACTTAAAGCCAGCATCATAGCAAACAATTAATAAGATTAAAAGTAACATTTTTGTCTTACTTGAATTTTTTTGCATAATTTAACCACTTGATTTAATTACATTATTATAAAGAATTCCGATATTTAATTATTGTATTTTGCTTATATTTATTATAATATAAAATGCTATAGAATTAACCATTTTAGTTTAGTAATACAACTAAAGTAGATAGTTTAAATTAAGTAAAAGTATGATTAATTAGAAATTATGTTATATCTAGCAATGTCAGATAAAAATTAGCCCACAAATTTAAAGTGAATATCTATTAAATTTTAGTTAATTATTAAGTAAATATTTATTCATAACACTAACTATATTAAAAAAATATGCTAAAATCAGTACAAAATATTCTTATAGGTACAATCCAAATATGGAAAATATACAAACAATTATTGAAGACAGATTTAATAAAGTAAATTCTATTTCTAAAGATGATTTTGAACTATCTAATGCTGTGACATTTGTTATAGATAAACTTGATCGTGGTGAAATCAGAGTCGCAGAAAAAATTGAAAATACATGGGTTGTAAACCAATGGATTAAAAAAGCTATTTTATTGTCTTTTCGCTTATTTAATAATAATATAATTAATGCAGGCTGGACTAATTTTTACGATAAATTACCTTTAAAATATTCTAATTATAAAGAAGATGATTTTAAAAATGATAATGTTCGTGTTGTACCTCATGCAGTTGTAAGAAAAGGTGCATTTATAGCGCCCAATGCGGTTTTAATGCCAAGTTATATTAATATAGGTGCATATGTAGGCACTAACTCAATGATAGATACTTGGGCAACAGTTGGCTCATGTGCACAAATTGGAAATAATGTACATTTATCTGGAGGAGTAGGCATTGGTGGCGTATTAGAACCACTACAAGCAAATCCTACTATTATTGAGGATAATTGTTTTATCGGCGCACGAAGTGAAATTGTAGAAGGCGTAATAATAGAAACAGGAGCTGTTATTAGTATGGGGGTGTATATTGGTCAATCAACAAAAATTTACGATAGAACTTCAGGACAAATAAGTTATGGAAAAATCCCTGCATATTCAGTAGTAGTTCCAGGTAATATTATGAGCCCTAAAGGTGATCATTCAACTTATGCTGCAATTATAGTTAAAAAGGTTGATGAAAAAACCCGCAGTAAAATATCAATTAATGAATTATTACGAGATTAAGATGAATACTATTTTCTATAAAAATCAACTGCTAGTGGAATTAGATCACGAAATACTTAAATTACCAACCACAAACAAAATTGTAAATGCTAAAATTCCTTTAGTAGAAATTCATTCAAATTCTAATGGATTACTTGCAGAATTAATTGATAATACAATTATCGATATCAACCTAAAATTAATTAGCATTCGCCAAGCATTAAATTATTTTAATGATTCAACTATTAAACATATTTCTCTTAATTATCAATTATATAATTATTACTTTAGCCATAAATTTTGTGGGTTGTGTGGCAGTATTACTAATAAACAAAAAATAAATAAATTTATGTTTTGTATGAATTGTAACACTGAAGTTTACCCTCATATTGCCCCATGCATTATAGTAAGAGTTCATAAAGAGAATCAAATATTAATGGCTAGAGGAATTGATTTTCCAGCTAGCGTCTGGGGACTAATAGCTGGTTTTGTTGAAATTGGGGAAAGTTTAGAAGAAGCTGTAATTAGGGAGGTAAAAGAAGAAGTAGGTATTTGTATTAGCAATATAAAATACTGGGGCTCTCAAGCATGGCCATTTCCTAGTAACTCTCTCATGGTTGGTTTTACGGCTCAATATGTTGCAGGCGACATCGTAGTCGAGCCTAATGAAATTGAACAAGCCGGTTTTTACTCTATTGATACTATTCCAGGTGAACCATCAAGCAGTTTTAGTATTGCATCAAAAATGATAGCTGAATTTAAGAATAAGAAATAAAATTATGTTTGAAAATAATAGAGAGTACTGTGAGCAAAGATTTGAAAATATAAATTATAATAATAATAAAATATTATCAAATGTATTTGAAGAATGTACTTTTATTAGCTGTAATTTTAGTGAAACTATTTTTAAAACTTGTAAATTTAGATATTGCCAATTTATCAATTGTAATTTAAGTTTAATAACTATAACAAGCTGTACTTTCTTGAATATAAGTTTCAAAGGCTGTAAAATCATAGGAGTTAATTGGACCGATGCTAAATGTATATGGCAACCTATTACATTTTTAAAATGTAATATTAGTCAATCTAATTTTTTTGGTTTAAATCTAAAAAGTATATCAATTATTGAATCTGTTGTCAGAGATACTGATTTTAGAGAATGCGATCTTAACAAAGCAATACTTACTTCTAATGATTTTAAAAACACTGTATTTTGCAATACAAACTTAATTAAAACAGATTTTACAAATTCAAATAACTATTTCATTAATTTAATAGAAAATAAAATCACAGGAGCTAAATTTTCTTTACCTGAGGCAATTTCATTATTATATGGCATTGGAATTAAAATTATTTGATAAAAGTTTTTATATTAGGCTGATAAAGATTTATCAGCCTAATATATTATTTAGAGAATTTGAATATATCAGAACCATTCACTTGATTTAAATTAACATTTAACTGAGAATTTTTAGCTAAAATAGTGTTTTTACAAGTTTGTGCCCAATCACTTTTGTCAGCAGAATAATTAATTGTTACGGATGTTCTATTATGAGCTGCTAATTTATTAATTACTTTATCTGCTTGTTTTGAACAATCAAAGGCATAACTCATAGAAGATGAACCTATAATAACTAAAGCTAACAAATAATCTTTCATAATTGAAACCTTCTAAAAATAATTAAAGAAATTAGAATTTTTTTAAATACTTAGCTGCAAAATATAATGCTACTTAACTATTCTTAAATATAATTATCTAACTAATTATATAATGTATCTTAAAAAAGCTTATTTATTGAATACACTATTTGAAAATAAATTTCAATCATAAATAACATATTTATTACTTGCTCTAAAGATCAGTTAAACTATAAAATGTAGGCTTTATACATTTAGAAATATTTATTAAGGATAAAACAATGGGATGCACTAGCAGTAAAATTAAAAATGTAAATACTCAAAATATTTATAATACCTTACAACCATCTTCAGCTAATATTAATACAAAATTAAATTACTTTAACGGTAATATAAGCATAACATATCCAGACGGTGGAAAATATACAGGTTTTTTTAAAAATGGAAAACGCCATGGTCAAGGAACCTATGAAATTAAAAATAATACTTACAAAGGAGAATGGCAAGATGATATGCGCCATGGCATGGGTTATGAAGAAGATGGATTTAACGGATCTTATAATGGCTCTTGGAAATTAGATAAAAAATATGATGGTAAAGAAATTAAATATTTTCCTGATAATTTAATAATAGAAAAAGTTTGGGAAAAAGGGATATCTACAAATAAAATAATTTATCCAAATGAAATTACTTATGTAGGAGATCTTCAAGATAATATTCCTCATGGACAAGGTATTTTAGAGGCTAAAAATCAAAACGTTATTGTAAAAGGCATATTTAAAAAAAATAAACTATATTTTGGAACCTTTGAAAATGATAAAGAAAAAAAATATTTTGTAAAGGGTAAACTTATTATTAATCCAATCATTAAAGAGGAAAATGAATCTGAATTTTCTTCTATTAACAACCACTGATTACTATACCTTAATAATAAAAAAGATGGTTTATAAACCATCTTTTTTATTTTATAACTTAACTATTTAGAGAATTTGAATATATCAGAACCATTCACTTGATTTAAATTAACATTTAACTGAGAATTTTTAGCTAAAATAGTGTTTTTACAAGTTTGTGCCCAATCACTTTTGTCAGCAGAATAATTAATTGTTACGGATGTTCTATTATGAGCTGCTAATTTATTAATTACTTTATCTGCTTGTTTTGAACAATCAAAGGCATAACTCATAGAAGATGAACCTATAATAACTAAAGCTAATAAATAATCTTTCATAATTGAAACCTTTTAAAAATAGTTAAAGAAAATTTTAATATTTAGTCTACTATCGGCGCATTGCATCAAAAAAATCAGCATTATTTTTTGTTTCTTTTAGTTTATCACTTAAAAATTCTATTGCTTCTACCGACTGCATTGTTGAAGTAAGTTTTCTTAATATCCAAACTTTTTGTAATTGTTCCTTAGTAAGTAAAAATTCTTCACGCCTTGTGCTAGAACGTAATATATCAATAGCTGGATAAATTCGCCTTTGAGCAATTTCTCGATCTAAATGTAATTCCATATTACCAGTACTCTTAAATTCTTCATAAATTACATCATCCATACGCGAACCAGTATCAATTAAAGCTGTTGCTATAATTGTTAATGAACCACCTTCTTCAATATTTCTAGCAGCCCCAAAAAATCGTTTTGGTCTATGTAGCGCATTAGCATCAACTCCTCCAGTTAATACTTTGCCTGAAGCTGGAGATACAGTATTATAAGCGCGAGCAAGCCTTGTTATTGAATCAAGCAAAATAACAACATCTTTTTTATGCTCCACAAGACGCTTTGCTTTTTCAATTACCATTTCTGCTACCTGTACATGACGAGAAGCTGGTTCATCAAAAGTAGAAGCTACCACTTCACCTTTTACCGAACGCTGCATTTCTGTTAGCTCTTCTGGACGTTCATCAATTAATAAAACAATTAAAACAGCATCTGGATGATTTGCAGTAATAGAATGTGCAATATGCTGCAACATAACTGTCTTACCTGTTTTAGGTGGTGCAACAATTAAAGCTCTCTGCCCTTTACCAATAGGTGCTATCATATCGATAATTCTTCCAGTTAAGTTTTCTTCACCCTTGGAATCTCGTTCTATAGTATCACGCTCTAACCTTAAGGAAACTGTTGGAAACAGCGGGGTTAAATTTTCAAATAATATTTTATGTTTATTAGTTTCAGGATCACTATCATTTATTTTATCTACGCGTACTAATGCAAAATATTTTTCACTTTCTTTCGGCATTCTAATTTCCCCATCAACAGTATCACCTGTTTGGAGATTAAAACGTCTAATCTGACTAGGGCTTACATAAATATCATCATGACTTGCAAGATACGAAGTATCCGGCGAACGAAGAAAACCAAATCCATCTGGTAATACTTCAAGAACCCCACTACCAAATATAGTTTCTCCAGTTTCAGCACGTTTACGTAAAATAGCAAAAATAATATCATGCTTTCTTAATCTGCTTGCGCCTTCAATACTAAGGTTTGAAGCCATTTCTAATAATTGAGCAATGTGCAAATCTTTTATTTCTGATAAATGCATTTGGAAAACCATCACTAAAAAAAGTTAGGAAAAATTAAATAAACTTTGATTTTCTGAATTGAATAAATTGAAGATCCACTTAGAATATAGCCCATTTTGGAATGGGCACATACAACATTATAATTCAAATTATATATTACTGTCAATAAAAGTTGTTAATTGGCTTTTTGGAATATTCCCTACTTTAGTATTAACTACTTGTCCATTTTTAAAAAACAATAGAGTAGGAATGCCCCGAATCCCATAAGTGGCAGCAGTAACATTGCTTTCATCAACATTTACTTTAACTATCTTTATCTTGCCTTCATATTCCTTTGAAATATCATCAAGAATTGGTGATAACATTTTACATGGTGCACACCATTCTGCCCAGAAATCTACTAATACGGGAATATCTGACTTTATTGCTTCAGATTCAAAAGAATCATCATTAGCATAAACAACATTACTCATAAAAATTTACAACCTCACAAATAAAATACCAACCATTATACTATATTTAACTAAGAAATGCTACTTAATTGATTCCTCATGTTAGTATGGTATTATTATAATTAGGTGAATTAAAAATACTACTTCCTGCAACAAATGCATTTGCACCACATTTTGCTATTGATGCAATATTTTCTGTATTAATTCCCCCATCAACTTCTAAAATAATATTCTTATTATTTTCATTAATAATTTTTCTAACTGCTTTAATTTTATCTAAGGTATTATTTATAAAAGACTGCCCTCCAAAACCAGGGTTTACAGACATCAGTAGGATTACATCTATTTTATTTATTATATATTCAAGATAAGATAATGGTGTTGATGGATTTAGGGCTACTCCAGCTTTTACATTATTATCTTTTATTAAGTTGATAGATCTATCAACATGTAAAGTTGCCTCAGGATGAAAAACAATAATATCTGCTCCAGCACTAGCAAATGCATTTATTAAACTATCTACTGGAGTTGTCATTAAATGAACATCTAATAATTTATCTCTACAATATGGTTTAATAGCCTTACATACTTGAGGACCAACTGTTAAATTAGGAACAAAATGATTATCCATAACATCAAAATGTATCCAATCAGCCCCAGCATCAATAACATCTGTTATTTCTTGACCCAGATTAGCAAAATCTGCGGATAAAATACTAGGAGCAATTATAAAGTGATTTTGCATATTTTTTAATATTCACCTTTTATAAATCAATTTAACTTAATTTTTTGCTGAGGTATTGGCTTACCTTGTAAAATATTTAATGCCCATTGCAACTGAAAATCAGTCTTTAAATCAACATTTGCCATATCTTTACTTACTACTTTTGGTGACTTTCTCAATCTTTCATTCATTTTAGCTTTTAGCTCAAATTGAGTACTAATTTGCTTAGGTGGTGTTATAATAGGAATATTCTTATTTTTGCTTTCTTCATTATTAAGCGGATTATTTAAATGATTATCAAGAGTAGCCTCTGATAAATCCCAACTATCATATAAATCACTATACTCGCTCTGAACAATAATATCTGGTCTAATTCCTTCCGCTTGTATAGAACGTCCTTTAGGGGTATAATATAGAGCTGTAGTTAACTTTATAGCTGTATCTGAGGTTAATGGAATAACAGTTTGTACAGAACCTTTACCAAAACTCTTAGTACCAACTATTTGCGCCCTTCCATAATCTTGTAAACTTCCCGCTACAATTTCTGAAGCTGAAGCAGTTCCTTGATTTATTAAAACTACCATAGGCATTTGTTTATAAATCATTGGTACATTGTTTAAAATATCAGTACTACTTTCTATCAAATTATAATATTTTGGCTCAGCTAAAAAATCTTGTTTATTACTAGCTCTACCACCAATTGAAACTATTAAACTATGCTGAGGCAAAAAAGTACTTGCTACACCAACTGCAGACTGCAATAATCCGCCTGGATCATCACGTAAATCTAATACTATCCCTTTTAGATGATTATTTCTATTATATATATTATCTAGCGCTTTTAACAAACTATTAGTTGTGTCAGATTGAAAATTAGTAATACGAACATAAGCATAATCTGGTGTTAACATTGTATATTTTACACTTTTAATCTCAATCAAAGCTCTAGTAATTTTAAAAGTAAGAGGTTTTAATTCATTTTTACGCGCAACAATTAAAATTACTTTTGTTCCTGCTGGACCACGCATTTTTTTTACCGCTTGATCTAGAGACATACTCGATACAGGTTGATTATCAATTTTTATAATTAAATCTCCACTTTTAATGCCTGCATAATAAGCAGGAGTTCCATCAATAGGTGCTACTACTTTAACACCTGCTGAATCTTTATCCCTACTTACCTCAATTCCTAAGCCGGCAAATGCACCCGATGTCATTTCAGTCAACTGTTTATATTCATCTTTATCTAAATATGTTGAATGAGGGTCAAGATTGGTTAACATTCCATTAATAGCCCCTTTAATTAATTTTGTATCAGTCACACTTTCAACATAATAATTTTTTGTAATTGAATATACCTTAGCAAAATTATTAATTTCATCAACAGGAATTTTGGCTTCTTCTACATTTGGTGAATTAATAATAGTTCTTTCATTATCATCAACTGCAAAAGAATATATGCTAATCGTCAAAATAGCCCCACAAAAAACTCCTACTATAAATTTACTAATTTTTTTTAAACTCATTAAACTTCCTTTCAATATTTACCGCTAATCTTTTATAAGTAA
>CALMTA010000177.1 GCA_937872505.1 uncultured Neisseriaceae bacterium
TACTTATAGAAGCAATATTAGAGTTAGCATAAACTAATGTTAATTCAGTACTAGGAATAGTCTGAATACTATTATCTGCATAATGAGCTGTTGCAGTTATTTTAGTTTTAAGTCCAACATTTGTATTTACTGTAGGTGCTTGATCTATAGTAATAGATGTTAGTGTCAAAGATTTTTTATTACCACCGTTACCACTACCACATGAACATAAAATTATAGATAAAACAATAACATATAAACAATTTTTTAACAGTTTTAGCATTAAATAACTCCTTTGAAGTTTTAAAAATAGCACTTTTAAATAAAATATTAAAATTTTATAAGTCCTGATTGTGGCATGTGTAAAAATTTGTTGTCAAATAAAATTAAAAATGTTCCTTAAGATATTGCAAAATGATAGAAATTTGGTATAATTTATAAAAATTCATAATTAAAGGTTTTTATAGAGTTAGATATGTTTATAATAAACATTTAAGTGGTTAACAGCATTTATTATCACAAAAATAAAAAGCTGACAGTTAAACTGCCAGCTTTTTATTTTTGGTCATTCCTATTATTATTTAATCTCCTTTATGGAGTACTTAATAGAATGATTTATAGTTTACTATTTACTTAACATATACGAATACAGGTGATGATTTTATATTATTAAAACTTGCAGTAATAACAGTATATTTATTAGCAGTTACACCCATAACATAAATATCATTACTTCCAGGAATTGATACTATTTTAGCAACTTTTGAATTTCTAGAAACTAAATTTAAATCAATACTAGGGATAGATCGATTAGTACCATCTGAAAAATAAGCTGTTACAGTTATTTTAGTTTTAAGCCCAACCTTTGTAAATACTGAAACACCTTGATCTATACTAATAAAGCGTATAGTTGCAGCACTAACTTGTACTGTAGTTTCATTAGATTTAATACCATTAAAACTTGCAGTAATAGTAGTTTCACCAGCAGCTACACCTACAACAAAAATCTCATTGCTTCCAATACTAGCGCTTATAGAAGCAATATTAGAATTAGCAGAAAATAATGATAATTCAGTACTATTAATAGGTTTAGTAGTATTATCTGAATAATGAGCTGTTGCAGTTATTTTAGTTTTAAGCCCAACATTTGTGTTTACTATAGGCGCTTGATCTATAGTAATAGATGTTAATTTGTTTAGAGTGGTTTTATTACCGCCGTTACTACCACCACCACATGAACATAAAATTATAGATGAAACAATAATATATAAACAGTTTTTTAATATTTTTAACATTCATAAACTCCTCTGAAGTTTTTAATTAAATATTACTTTTAAATAAAATTAAAAGTCTTATAAGGGGTGATTGTAACATTTTTACATTAATACGTCAAATAAAATTAAAAATATTCTGCTTTTTTTAGAAAATCATATGAATTAGATTAAAATTTGATACAATTTCTAGTAATTAATAATTAAAGGTTTTTTGAGGGTAGATATGTTTATAGTAAATATTAGATATAAAGTTGGGATAGATAAAATCGATCAATTTGTGGTAGAGCATAGAAAATGGTTAGATGAATTGTATAATGAAAACAAATTGCTTTGTTCAGGACCTAAAAACCCCCGAGATGGGGGTATAGTTATTGCATTAATAAAAGATTTACAAGAATTAAAAACATTATTTGCAAAGGATCCATTTTATACAAATAAACTTGCAGATTATGAATTTATAGAATTTAATCCCAATAAATTTCATAAGTTATTACGTGAATTAGCTTAATTTAAGGGATAATATAAAGTAATATGGAAATTAATATACATAATTCAACAGCAAATCAATTTACTAAATATTCTAATGTTTCAGTTATAATTAAAGAAAAAGAATATAATACTAATATAATAGTTACTAATGATAATATTTTGCCTTTACCGGTGAATAATATTAAAGATGTGAAATTTGAAGATTTATCAGCAATTATTGAACAAAAACCAGATTTGATAATCTTTGGTTCAGGGAGTAAGATAGTATTTCCTGATTTGAAAATTTTACAAAAGTTAAATAATTTAAGTATTGGGACAGAAGTTATGACAATTCAGGCATTATGTCGCACATTTAACTTTTTAGTTAGTGAAAATCGTAAAATAGCTTGTTTTTTATTTTTTTAAGATTAAATAGGAGCTAATATTAGCTCCTATTTTTATGAAGAATGATTACGCAGAAAATCCATTAATAAGTAAAAAGGACGTCCTGTAGCACCAGATATTTCTGTACTAGAAAAAGAGCCATTCCAAGCAGTACCAGCAATATCTAAATGAGCCCATTTGTAATCGACAAATTTAGCTAGAAAACATGCTGCTGTTACACTGCCACCTTTGCCACCCCAACCGCTAATATTACTAATATCAGCAGTATTACCTTTTAATTGTTCGTGATATTCTTCAAATAAAGGCATTTGCCATACTTTATCATTAGTTTTATTAGCAGAAGTTATAAGAGCTGAGGCTAATTTATCATCGTTTGAATATAAACCGCTAGCTACATTACCTAGAGCAATAACACAAGCTCCTGTTAATGTTGCTATATCAATAACTAGTTGTGGTTCATATTTTTTCACATAAGTCAATGCATCACATAATATTAAGCGGCCTTCAGCATCTGTATTAGCTACTTCAACTGTTTGACCGGACATAGTTTTAATTACATCTCCAGGTTTTAAGGCGCTGCCTGATGGCATATTTTCGCAAGTAGGTACTACGGCAATCAGATTAATTGGTAAATTTAATTTAGCAACAGTTAAAAATGTAGCCATTACTGTTGCTGCACCACACATATCAAATTTCATTTCGTCCATATTTGCGCTTGGTTTTATCGATATGCCACCAGAATCAAAAGTAATACCTTTACCAACTAAAACTATCGGTTTTTGTTTATCTTTTGTTCCTTTATATTTCATTTTAATAAATTTGGGTTCTTCTAACGAACCTTTAGCAACTGCTAAAAAAGTATTCATATTTAATTTTTCTATATCTTTTTTATCTAAAATTTCAATTGAAATTTTTTTCGAAGCTTTGCTAAAAGATTTAGCAGTTTCTGCTAAAAATGATGGAGTTACGATATTAGCGGGGTTATTGGCAAGGTTTTTTAATAAAAATACACCTTCTAGTAAAAGTATAGAGTTTTCTATAGATTTATTTATATCTATTTTAGTTACCAAATTTATGTGCTTAATTGATAATGATTTTTTGATTGATTTACATTCATCAAAATAGTACATCCCATTTAGCAAATTTAATAAAGTTTGTTCTATATAATTTTCTGTGTTAAAGTTTAAAAGTTTAGCAATTTGTTCTTCAAGAATAACATCAGCACTTATAATTTTTTTATTTTTACTAAGATATGCAGCTAATATTTTAAGAGCTTTAATATAGCTAGATAGTTTAAAATTTTCTTTTTCTCCTAAACTTAATAGTAAAAGATTTTCATATTTTCCACTAGTACAAATCGCTCCTATTTCACTTAAATCATTATATCTACCTAAAGATGTTTTAGAAAAATGTTTACTGCCATTAGGAAGTAGTTTTTCATTAAAAACGAAAATAATTTGTATATCATTTTTTAAATCTGATATATTAGTAATTTCTATACTTGAATGTTGTAGTTTGAATTTCATTTTCTTAGTTTATACCTAAAAATATTAATATAGTAAAATAAATAGTAAGAAGTGATAAAATAACGTATTGCAATAAAAGCCTTACAGATTTAAAATCTTGTAAGAATACAATAAGATTTTAACGAAATTATAGCATCAAAATATGTTAGTAAAAAAAGTTTTTTATTCAGAATTAGTAAATACCGCAACAAAAATTTTTATAGTATTGGTATTTATTCTTCCTTTAACAGAACTTTTTCATTTATTAGATAGAGCTGTATCAGGAAGTATTCCTAGAAATGCATTATTAGCTCTTATGACCTATGGAACAATAGCTAGTTTCCCTATGATTTTTACTATAGCTTGTTTTTTTTCTATTGTATTTACAATTAATCGCTATTGTAAGGATCATGAGTTCGCTATTTGGCAGTCTTCTGGTTTATCACCTTTTTATTGGTTAAAACAAACAATTTATTTTATAGTGCCAATGACGTTAATTTGTGCATTATGTTCAATGTTTATCACACCATGGGCATCACAGAAAAAAAATGATTATGAAAATTTTTTTGTTAAACAACAAGCTTTATCTTTTATTGCTCCTGGAGTTTTTAAAGAAAATGATGGGCAAGTATATTATATTGAAAATTTTTCGCTTACATCAAAATTTGCTCAAAAAGTTTTTATTCAATACCCATTTAATAATATTATTTATAATCTTTCTGCTAAAGAGGGAAGAGTGGATGATGATAATGGATTGATTAGTATCATTTTAAAAAATGGTTATAGATATGAATTAAATAATTTAAATGAAAATAATACTGTTTTAAGCTTTAAGGAATTTAGAGTAAGTATTAAAAATCAATATAAACCTTTAGCAGAAAATGCTTTTAATCCACCAACATCGTCAATAGAACAGTTAATTAGAGAAAAAAGCGATAATGCTAAATCTGAGCTTTCTTGGCGTATTTCAATTCCAATAATGATGTTTATTATGGCATTTCTTTGTGTTCCAATTAGTATTCAAACAGGTAGAGTGCAAAATAACTTAGTTTTTATTTTGCCGCCGATAATATATAGCGTATATAATAATTGTATTCTTACTTTAAATAGTTATATTGGACGTGGTAAATTATTTGGTGGATTGTATTTTGTATTTTTAATTCATATAATTATTTTAAGCCTGGCTTTATTTTTAACTTATCTAAAATCCTTACCTAAAGGTTATTTTTGGACGAAAAATAAATGAAATTAATTAGTGCCTATATTTTTAAAAAAGCTGCATTTAATACATTTATTACGTTATTAATTCTAATTTCTTTTTTTTTATTTTTTAATATTATTGAAACTGCCGGTGATATTGGTAAGGGGCAATTTGATGTCTTATCATTATTAATTTTTGTTATAGCAACTATCCCTAATTATATTTATTTATTCATTCCTTTAGCAGTTTTAATTGGTGTTATGTTAACTATGCTTAGTTTAGTTAATTATTCTGAATATGCAATTATGCGCACTTCTGGGGTATCATTAAAAAGAATTGCTAAAATTTTATTTTATTTTGGTTTCATGTTTAGCATTATAACTTTTTTTATTGGTGAGATTTTTGCTCCCGAAGCAAATCATTTTGCCCAAATATATAAAAGAAATAAAACAAAAGAAATTGTTTCTAACCAATTAAACTCGGGTATTTGGAATAAAGATGGTGAAAATAGTTTTGTAAATATAAAGCAAGTGATGCCAGACAATACTCTTTTAGGAGTTAATATATTTAATTATAGTTCTGATTCTAAATTGCAATATAGTTTAAGTGCAGATATAGGAGAATTTGATTATAAGAAAAATATTTGGAATTTGGAAAATGTCACTATAAAAGATTTTACTGGGCAGAATATAAAAATTCAAAAAATACCACTTTATAAATGGAAAACTTCAATAGAGCCAAGCTATTTTAGCGTATTGATTATAACGCCGGAAGAAATGTCAGCTTTTTCATTAATCCAATATATTCATCATATGGAAATAAACAATCAGTCTACGCAAAGATACCAAGTTGCTTTATGGAATAAATTATTATATCCAATTGCATGTATTTCTATGGCTTTAATTGCGCTAGCTTTTATTCCTAATAATAAGCGGAATATTAATTTAGGAAGTAAGTTATTTATAGGAATAATAATTGGAGTTTCATATTTTTTTACATTAAAATTAATCGGATTTATGGCCTTACTATTTAATTGGAATGCTATATTAGCATCAGTTAGTCCAACACTTATTTTATTTACTATTGGGTGGTATTTTGTTTTTCGCAATGATTAAAGTTAAAAAACTATTTCTTTTTCCGATTCAAAGGAATTTTGTTTATTAGTTGTTTTAGGATATGCTGGCGATGTTTTAATTAAAATACTATCAAAAATAAATTGATTTTTTGCAAAGTCTTGAAGTATATTGGAACTGATATTACGTAAAATATGGTATGCTGGCTGTTCATTAACAAATAAAACTATAAGATTTTTTTCTGCATCAAATGCGCCAATATGGCAACAACTATTTAAGTTTTTAGGAATAATTTGTTTTAGAATAATATTTAATTGCTCAAGTAATTCAAAGTTTGATTTTAATTTATTAAATTTATGGGATTTTTGGTATATATTTTCTACGGTAAAATATCCTTTTAGCTTTTTTTCCATATAATAACCCTTTATTAGTTATTTTTTGTACACTCTAGTAATACCCATCCATCTTTAGAATTTATTTCATGAACATTAAACCATTGTGAATATATCTTGTTTAATTCATCGCTTTGAGTATCCAATATTCCTGATAATAAAAGTATTTTACCAGTAAGGTCTGCTAATATGGGTGCCAAAATTCGTAAAGGATTAGCCAAAATATTAGCAATAACTATATCATATTTAATTTTATTAGACAATTTTTTAGGAAACTCAAACTCAATGTTTACATTATTAATTTTAGCATTGCTATTACTAGCTAATATTGCTTGCTCATCTATATCTACACCAGTGACTTTTTTAGCTCCTAGTTTTTTTGCACTAATAGCTAAAATTCCTGAACCGCAACCATAATCCAAAATAGTAGATACGGGTAATTTATCTAAATTAAATGATAACCATTCTAAACACATAAAGGTGGTAGGGTGAGAACCAGTACCGAAAGCAAGACCTGGATCTAAAATAATAGAGGTAGCATTTAAATTGGGTGAGAGATGCCAAGAAGGAACAATATAGAAATTATCAGTTATTTTGATTGGGTTAAATTGGTCTTGAGTAAGTTTTACCCAATTTTGATTATTTATTAATTCAGTAGTATATTTAAAATCATTTCCTAATAAATGCTTCGCTTTTATTATTATTGGTTCAATTTCAACCTCATTATTAAATAAAATAATTACTTTACTATTTTCCCATAAATTAGAGTTATCTAATTCTGGTTCGGTAAAAATTTCTTGTTCTAAATCTGTTCCTTCAAATTGATCTTCAATGCTTACAGATAAAGCATTTAATTCTAAAAAAATATCAGATAATTTATCAGCTTGTTGCCAATTGGTATTAATAATTAATTGCTTAAAGCTCATAGGTTTATTTTTTTTTAAGATATTGCTCAAGGTAATGGATAGATTGGGCACCTTCAATAAAACCACGCTCATTTAAAATTTCTAAATGCAAAGGTATATTAGTTTTTATACCTGTAAAAGTTGTCTCAAGTAAAGCACCTTTCATCTTATTAATAGCCTCTAATCTATTTTCGCTATGAACAATAATTTTAGCAATCATAGAATCATAATAAGGGGGGACAATGTAACCAGCGTAAACATGAGAATCAATTCTAGTTCCATTCCCACCGGAGAAATGACACTGCTCGATTTTTCCTGGAGAGGGAACAAAGCTAAAAGGATCTTCGGCATTAATTCTACATTGAATAGAATGACCTGTTAGGTTTATATCAGATTGTTTATAACGCAATTTTTCACCGCTTGCTATATGAAATTGTTCTTTAACTAAGTCAATGCCAGTTATCATTTCTGTAATTGTATGTTCAACTTGAATTCTTGTATTCATTTCAATAAAATAAAATTGACCTTTTTCGTATAAAAATTCAAAAGTACCAGCTCCGCGATACTTAATGTTTTTACAAGCTTTCACACAAATATTACCAATTTCTTTGCGCATTTTTTCAGTTATACCTACGGCAGGAGCCTCCTCAATAACTTTTTGATGACGTCTTTGCATGGAACAATCACGTTCTCCTAAATGAACTACATTTCCATACTCATCAGCTAAAACTTGAATTTCTATATGTCTTGGCTTAACTAAATATTTTTCCATATATACTGCAGGATTTCCAAATCCAGCTTGTGCTTCATTCCTGGTAATATCAAGTGCATTTATTAATTCAGATTCGTGATGCACAACTCGCATGCCGCGGCCACCACCACCTGAGACTGCTTTTATAATTACAGGATAACCAATTTTTTTAGCAATTTTGATAACATCTTTATGTGCAAGAGGCAATTCACCATCAGAACCAGCAACGACAGGAACTCCGGCTTTTATCATTGCTTCTTTTGCTTTAACTTTATCTCCCATAATAGCAATTGCTTCGGGTCTGGGACCTATAAAAGTGAAACCACTTCCTTCAACTCGTTTGGCAAATTCTGCATTTTCTGATAAGAACCCATATCCTGGGTGTATAGCTTGAGCATTGGTAATTTCTGCAGCAGATATTATAGATGGTATATTTAAATAACTTTGTGCTGATTTTGCAGGACCAATACACACTGCTTCATCGGCCAATTTTACATATTTTGCATCTTTATCTGCTTCAGAATAAATTACTACAGATTTTATGCCAAGCTCTCTACAAGCTCGTTGAACTCTTAAAGCAATTTCTCCACGGTTTGCAATTAATATTTTTTCAAACATAATATTACTACTCTACAACAAATAATGGTTGACCATATTCAACAGGAGCACCATCTTTTACAAGTATTTCAGTAATTACACCTGATCTATCAGATTCAATCTGGTTCATTAGTTTCATTGCTTCAACAATGCATACAACCTGCCCTACTTTAACTTCTTTTCCAACCTCTACAAATGGGGCAGTTGTAGGTGATGAAGCAATATAGAACGTTCCAACCATTGGAGATTTAATATAATGGACTTCTTTAGAAGTTTCAATATTTTTATTTGTAATAATTTCATTTTCCGGTTGATGATGCTGTTGTGATATATGAGGATACTGTTGTTGCAAAACAGGTTGATATTGAACAGAATGACTCTGGGTTCCTACAGTAGATACTTTGAGTTTTTCTTCTCCTTCTGTTATTTCTAATTCAGCTATACCAGATTCTTTTACTAGATCTAGAATGGCTTTAATTTTTTTTAAGTCCATAGTTACTCCTTATTGTTTATATAAATATTCAATTGCATAGATTAAAGCAGCTTCGTAACCTTTTGCACCTAATCCAGAAATTACAGCTATTGCAATATCCGAAAAATAGGATACTTGCCTAAAAGGTTCTCTACTGTATATATTTGTTGTATGTACTTCAATGAATGGTTTTTTTATCATTAATAGTGCATCGCGCCACGCTATACTAGTGTGAGTAAAGCCTGCTGGGTTAATAATAATGAAATTATGATCTACAATATTTTGGGTTTTATTAATTAACTCGCTTTCACTATTGCTTTGAAAGAATTCAATATTAATATTAGATTTTTGAGCGATTTGAAATAAATTGTCATTAATTTGTTCTAAAGTTGTATGCCCATAGATAGAGGGCTCTCTTTTTCCCAGCATGTTCATGTTGGGGCCATTTAAAATTAATATTTTTTTCATGCTTACTTATAATAATTTAATCATATAAAGGGTGTAATTATTTATGTATCTTGAATAATTTGATTTTTAAACTTTGCACAATCAACTACAAGCAATTTATTATCAGCTGCAAATTGCATAATAAAATTAAAAATATCTGGGCTAACTTCTTGAAGCTGTTTTTTTACAGCCACACAATTCATTTCTTGATACACCATAGGTCTTAAAAATGGCGAGTACGACACTTTTTGATTTTCAAAAACTGCTAGCATCCCACATAATCTATCAACCCAATCGCTAGGCCTAAATTTTACGCCATCAGTGGTTAATCCTTCTATAATTAATTCATCAAGATAACAAATTTCGTTATCAATCGTTAAATCTTTTTCCATTCCTGTATATTCTTTTCTTATTTAAGCTTTTTCGTTATTATTTTATTATGGTATTTATATTATTTTAGGATTTAGTATCTAAGGGAAGATTATAACACATTTTAGGATTTTTCTGTTTAGATTGAAGTTAGTCACTATTATTTATAATCAAATAGTAGTGACTAACTATTTTTATTACATTGGTTCTTTAGGAGAACATTGATTATTGTCACAGTTCATCATAGACATACATTTAAGGCCGCCAACTAATAAAATTACTCCTGCAATTCCTACTAATATGTAAATTATGCGAGCCATTGAACTCATTGCTCCAAATAACATTGCTACTAAATCAATGTTAAAAGCTCCGACTAATCCCCAGTTAATAGCGCCGATTGCTGATAATAAAAGCACAATTATAGAAATTATTTTTTTCATTATAAACTCCTTAAAAATAACATAAGCGAATTTTGTTAATTTACATAATTTACATTAGCAATGATGATTCTACTATATAATAGTGCAATCAGGGTAAATTTTTTACTTATAATTTTAAAAATAAATGACTTTATTGATTATTTTATTAAGAGTATAGGATTATTTTTAATAAATTTGACTTGATAATGAGTCATGTTTTAAGATAACGCCTTAGTATTATGTTTTTAATAAAGAAACATATCTGTATTGTTTTTAGAAAGGTATAAAATATGGAAAACGTAGAGGCACGAGTTAAAAAGGTTATTGCAGAAAAGTTAGGTATAGAAGAGTCTACCATTAAAACCGATGCATCTTTTGTAGAAGATTTAGGTGCGGATTCCTTAGATACCGTTGAATTAGTTATGGCGTTAGAAGAGGAATTTAATTGTCAAATCCCTGATGAAGATGCTGAAAAAATAACTAATGTTAAACAAGCAATTGACTATATTGAAGCACATAGCTAATAAAAAGGTGTAGAGCTTACACCTTTTTATTTTACATGAAAGTTATTATTGCGAGGTTTTGATGAAAATAGAAATTAAAGTTCCACAGTTTCCTGAGTCTATAAGTGAAGCTACTTTATTAAAATGGAATAAAAAAGTTGGAGATTTTGTTAATCGAGACGAAAATTTAATAGACATAGAAACTGACAAGGTAGTATTAGAGTTACCATCTCCGGAAAATGGTGGGTTAGTTGAAATTATAGGAAAAACGGGTGATATAGTAAAAAGTGGACAAATAATTGCATATTTAGACACTGATGTAAAAGCGACAGATAAAGATTCTAATGAAAAAAATAATTCCAAAAATGAAAAAATAGAAAAACCTTTAGAAAATAGTACAAAAAATATGTCTATTCAAACGTCAAAAGTAGAAGAAAATAAAGTAGCAGTTATGCCAGCAGCAGCTAAAGTAGCCGCAGATAATAATGTAGATATAAGTAAAGTTTCAGGAACTGGGCGCGGGGAGAGAATCCTTAAAGAAGATGTGTTAGGGACAATTCAAAATAAAAATAGTTCTTCTCGTTTAGAAGAGCGTGTTCCTATGACTAGATTACGTAAAAGAGTAGCAGAAAGATTATTAGAAAGTCAGCAAAATAATGCGATATTAACCACATTTAATGAAGTTAATATGAAACCAATAATGGATTTACGCGTTAAATATAAAGAAAAATTTGAAAAAAAATATGATGTTAAATTAGGATTTATGTCATTTTTTGTTAAAGCTGTAATTCATGCTTTAAAACAATTCCCTGTTATTAATGCTTCAATTGATGGTGATGAAATTGTATATCATGCATATTTTGATATTGGTATTGCTGTTAGTAGTCCAAGAGGTCTAGTAGTGCCAATTATAAGGAATGCAGAAAATTTAACTATTGCAGAAATTGAAAAATCAATTTCTGATTTTGGTAAAAAAGCTAAAGATGGCAAAATAGAAATTGAAGAAATAACTGGAGGAACTTTTTCAATAACTAATGGTGGAACGTTTGGTTCTATGATGAGTACGCCTATTATTAATCCGCCGCAATCAGCTATTTTAGGAATGCATGCAATTAAGGAACGGGCAGTAGTAGAAAATGGAGAAATTGTAATTAGACCAATGATGTATTTAGCAATGTCATATGACCATAGATTAATTGATGGTCGTGAGGCAGTTTCTGCATTAGTACTAATGAAAGAAGCTCTTGAAGATCCTGCTAGATTATTATTAGAGGTTTAAAATAAATATGGATTTTGACGTATTAGTTATTGGGGGTGGTCCTGGTGGTTATGTTGCAGCTATTAGAGCGGCTCAGTTAGGTTTTAAAACGGCATGTGTTGATAGTTATGAGCGTAAAGGAAAGTATTCATTAGGCGGTACTTGTTTAAATGTAGGCTGTATTCCTTCTAAAGCATTACTACAATCTTCTGAAAATTATGTTGAACTCCTTCATAGTTTTAAAGATCACGGAATTTCTTGTGATAATCCCAAAATTGATGTAAAAAAAATGATTGAAAGAAAAGAATCAATTGTTAGTAAAAATGCTAATGGTATTTCATTTTTATTTAAAAAAAATAAAATTGTAGAATTACATGGAATAGCCAGCCTAACTAAAGAAAAAGATGGTAAATGGATTATAAAAATTAATGATAAAGGCAATATTCAAGAAGTATCTGCTTTAAATGTTATTTTAGCTACAGGGTCTAGTCCCAGAAATTTACCTCAAATTAAAATAGATAATAAAAATGTTCTTGATAATGAGGGTGCGCTAGATTTAGTTAGTGCTCCTAAAGAACTTTGTATTATAGGTGCTGGAGTTATAGGATTAGAATTAGGAAGTGTATGGCAAAGATTAGGTAGTATTGTAAAAATTTTAGAGGTGTCTGATAAATTTTTACCATCAGCAGATGAACAAGTTGCAAAAGAACTATATAAGAATTTAACAAAGCAGGGTATTAGCATTAAAAACAATATAAAAATTGAAAATGTTACTAATAAAGATTCAAAAGTTAATATTAAATATAGTGAAGATGGCAAAAATTATGAATTAATTTGTGATAAATTAATAGTTGCTATTGGTAGAGTTCCTAATACTGCAACTTTAAATGCAAATGAAGTTGGGCTTAAACTAGACGAAAGAGGATTTATAGAAGTTGATAATGAATGTAGGACAAATCTTAAGAATATTTGGGCTGTAGGGGATTGTGTGCGCGGACCAATGCTGGCTCATAAAGCATCTGAAGAAGGGGTTATTGTAGCTGAACGAATTGCTGGGCAAAAGCCTCATTTTAATTTTAATACTATACCTTGGGTTATTTATACTAATCCTGAAATTGCTTGGGTAGGTAAAACTGAAAAACAATTGCAAGATAAAGGGGTTTTATATAAAAAAGGTGTAGCAAATTTTATTGCTAATGGTCGTGCGTTAGGGCTTGGTAATAATATTGGTTTTGTAAAAATTTTAGCAGATAAAAATACTGACCGTATTTTAGGTGTTCATATGGTGGGACCATATGTTTCAGAATTAATTAGTGAAGCAGTAGTAGCTATGGAATTTATGGCAAGTAGTGAGGATTTGGCACGCATTATTCATGCGCACCCTACCTTATCGGAAGTAATACATGAAGCTGCACTATCTTGTGATGAGAGGCAGCTACATGGTTAAAAATAGTTTTTAAATCAATATTCAGAGAAATCTAATTTTTGTTCTGTTAGTTCAGTAATAAAACTATTATCGTTAGAATTTAACTTAAAAGAATTCTTTTTTAATTCTTTTTTAATAGTTTTTTCTGTTGAATGATCATGAGATTTCTGTTTTTCTATTAATATACTAGAATTACTATTGGTTCTATTAAATACAACTCTAGTAAAGTTTTCGTGCTTTTTAATGAAATTATCAACTATTCTTTTACTAACTCTTGATTGAATATTATCATCCTGTTTCTTAAGATTTTCTTTTACCAAATCATCATTAGATTTGAAATCTTTCATTAATTCAGTAGATTTATGAAGCATTTCAGCATTTTCTTCATTAAGTTTATTGACTCGTTGTTTTATTTCTGTAAAATTTTTTTTAAGCGTAGGATAGTTATCTAAATTAAGTTTAAATTTAGTTATATTTTCCCATAATTCATATCCTATTTTTGTTGGTTCTTTAGTGATAAATGCGTGCATAGCTTTATTATGTGGATTTTTTTCTAATTTAAATTGTATACTTTCTAAAAGTAATTTTGCCATTTCTCCTTTTGGTTTAATATCTTTAATTTCCAAGTGTATTTCCAGTAGTTTTTGATCTGCTGGAGTAATATCTATACGCTTATAGATATTTTTTAAAGATATTTCCTCAAGTTTAAATTGAATATTTTCTAAATAGGTTTTTGCATTAACTCCTCTATTGCTATTTAAAAATGGTTTAAAATGTTCGTTGTTAAGAATATTTTCGACTTCTAAAATTGTTTTAGATAACTGTTCATTTGTTAAAGATAGATCTTTGTTATTTAAAATTTGTTCTAAGTGGTAGAGGGTGTGTTTTAAACTAACTTCTAAATTATTTTCTGTTATTGAATTATAGCCAAAATATTGCCATAATTTATTAGTAGCTGATTTTAATTTTTGCGTAAAATAGTATGTATTTTCTTTTAATTCATTATTTTTGCCTATTTCTAAGCAAGTTTTTGTGTTAGAAAATCTTATATTTTGACTGTTTATTAAAGTATTATTATTTATTGACATTTTTATATTCCTTGAAAAATTTTAAATTATATACTTACTGTTGAATAAAGTTTAATATTTTTTATATCATTTTATATTCCTTACTAATAAGATTAAATAGCTAATTTATTATTAAATATAAGCCACATTTTACTTTTATATGATATACAAATGTAAGTAACAAATTTATCACTTTTATAAGATTATTAAATTAAAATAAAAATCGTTTAAAAATGTAGTTTTAGCCCATATAAAATTCAAGCGTTTATAAAAATGTTTATTAAATAGAAAAATGGTATTAATAGTAAAATTTACCTATTGCCAAAATTAGGCCTCATTATATTACAATAACGCTTTTTAATAATGCTTTTAATATAGTATTATTAATTGATAGTAATTAACTCAAATAGGTATTGAAAGAAAAAAATTTAATCATGAATATAAATACAAAATTAATAAAACCAGCTAATAAGCCTAATTTTAATTATAAAGCTGTTTCAACATCAGTAAAATCAAAAACAATATATATTAATCAAATAATTGATAATATAGAGTCTAGAGAAGATGTAGCCTTATTTAAAAAAGTATTAGAAGACTTTGTTGAGCAAACGCGGAAATTTAAATATGAAAACTTTAATAAATGGTTTAATTATGATAAATATGAAGAATATATGAAGGATAGTAGAGTTAAGGTTCAAATTTGGATTAACAATTTAATTCGTATATCAAGGCATCGTAATTTTAAATTATTTGGTATAGCAAGTGATACACAATCATTAGAAGAAGTTAAGCAAATATTTTATTATAAAAAGCGTACGAGTTATGATTATAAATATATTACTAAACGTCATTTAAAAAAGATAGAAGCTATATCTTCTATTGCTAACAGAAGAAAAGAGGCGAATAAAGATGTTGGAGAAGAATTAATTGAAGGTAGTAATAAAATTTTTAATCAATTAAAATATGATAACTTATGGAATATCAGTGCTTCTAAAAAAGAAATTTTAGAAGCAAGGGTAGCATATTGTTTAAAATATAAAACTAATCGTTTAAATTTAAGAAATTTAAATTTAGTAGAATGGCCGTATGAATTATCACAAAAATTATCTCATATAGAAGAGCTAGATTTATCTATGAATAAAATATTTGAAATACCAGAGGGAGCAATTGAAAAATTAAAAAATCTGAGAACAATTAATTTAATTGGTAATCCAATAAAAAAAATATTACCTAATACATGGAAAGAGTTGGAAAAATTACCTAAGCTAAAAAAGTTAAATATTAACCATAAAATACCAAAACCATTTTTTCAATCACTTATTAAATTGGAAACTATAACTATAAAAGATTTTTATAAGGTAAAAATGGCAAACTATGAAATTAAATCATTAGATAATAATATAGAAATTTTGCGGGAAGAAAAAATATAAAGCATGTTCTGTAAATTCAGCTTATTTATAAAACAAAGTTTCAATTAAATTATTTTTATGAACTACATTTAATTTAACTAAATTAATTTAATATTAAGGGAATGGAGCAAACCTTTAAATATACCTTTTTCTATTTTAAATATTGAATTATAAGTTAGATCGATATTCTTTAGAATTAAATGATTGAAGAAGCCGATTTTAAATAAATATTATGAGCATTTATAGTAAAATGTTATGTTTAGTAAAAGTGAGGAAAGTATATGGTAAAAGGTTATTTTTTATCAGCTTATGCAACTTCACCTTCTTGTGGTGAAGTAATTGAGAGTATATATTTTAAAAATATAGCGAGCAGATCTGAAATACGCGGAATTGAACATCCATATTTTTTTGATTCAGAAAAATATTCTATAAATTGGTTACTTGCCAATATTCCAGATCACTGGGAATTAATTATTACAGCTTTACCTGCATTTATGGAAGCATTAAAAATTAATCCTAATATTGGGCTAGCGAGCATTAATGAATCTGATCGCTGTAATGCAGTTTTACTAATAGAAAAAGTTAATCGATATGCAAACAAACTAAATCAAGTTTTTGGTCGAAATGTTATTAAAGCACTTCATTTACATTCTGCTCCAAAAAACTCTTACAATAGTATAAGAGGTAGTAAACTATCTCTAAAGAAATCATTAGATGAAATTATTAGTATGGACTGGGGAGATATAACATTAAATATAGAGCATTGTGATGCCTATATTCATAATTATGAACCAATTAAAGGGTTTCTTTCTCTTGAAGATGAAATAGAAGCTATCCATTCAGTAGGTCATTACGGCTTAGTGCTTAATTGGGGCAGGTCTGCAATTGAAACGCGTTCAATAAATGGTCCGTTAAAACATCTTCAGAAAGTCATAGAGAGTAAATTACTTAGAGGCTTTGTTTTTTCCGGTTGTACTGATAATCCAACAAGTGTTTATAAAGCTTGGGCAGATACTCATATGCCTCCAGCTAATTTTATTAATGGAAATTATTTACCACATGATAGCATACTTGGCTATAAGGAAATTAAACAAGCTTTTGATATATTAGAACATGAAAATATCTATTTAGGTATTAAAGTATCTAATCCACATAATTTAAAAAATATTAAGGATTCTGTAGGTGTG
>CALMTA010000178.1 GCA_937872505.1 uncultured Neisseriaceae bacterium
TGCATTCCATAACCATTGCACTGCGGTTACAACTTTCATTATTTTAGATAATGATAATAAAACTACCATGGCACTTGCCCATGTACTACTAAATAAATAGCCAATAGCTACAAGAGCTAATGCCGCAACTTTAACTAAAACTAAACTTGAAGCTACTATAGCTAAAACACCAATTAACTTTTGGTGACTTTTAATAAACGGTAAAATACTTTCTAAACCTTTTTGTGCCATATCTATAAAAGGAATTATCATTTGTGCCAATGGTTCACCAATAGCTACCGTTATTGCTTTTATAGTTGCACTCCAGTTTTTTAGTTTAACGGTTAATAAACCTAAATGCACCCCCATCTTTTGTGTTATATCTGCTTGTTGTGTTATTTCTTTATTTAACGCTCTATATTCATTTAAACCATTCATTAATTGAGTAACAACTGCTAATATTGCTGGTTTACCACCAAAAAGATTTTTTATAACGTCTGCTTGACCGCGAGCATTCAAAGTTTTAATTTTTTCTAGTTGTTGCATAAAAGATTCTATACCAGCAAAATTACCATTTTTATTAGTAAATTTAAACTGTAAGCCATACATGCTTTGAATAGCATTAAGCGTTGATTGGCGTATTAGCATACTAGCATTTATTATTTTAGATATTGTTTGCCCAGCATCACCCCCATTCATACCTTGCCGAGTAAACATAGCTATTAAAGGTGCATAGGCTTTAACGCCAGCTACACCTTGATTATTTGTAGTCCTTAATACGCCTGAGAGTTTTTGAAAGGCTTCAGCTATTTCTGCAGGGGCAACTTTTACATCTTCAAGTCTTTGCATAATATCAATTAAACTCATAGCTTCTTTAGTTGATGCCCCTGTGGCTTTTATTAAGTTAGATGCATATTTAGCGGCATCATCAGTTGAAATATGCGTAACGGTTGCTAAATAAGCTGTAGCTCTACCCACACCATTTAGTATTGACTCAGTTTCAATACCACCTTTTTTAAGCTCTAAAAACATACTTCTATATTCAGCTGTTGTTAAAGGTAGGCTTCTACCAAACTTTGCGGCTAGTGCATTTAGTTTGGCAAACTCTGGGGAAACTTTACCTGTCGCATCCATCATCGAGGTTTTAAATTCAGCTGAGGCTTCCTGTGCTTTTGCTGCTAACATAATGGGGGCAATAGCTATTCCACCTAAAGCAATTGTTGAAAATACTTTACCTTTCCAATTATCTGCTTTTTGTTGTAATTCAGCTCTTTTTGCTAAAACTGAACTAAACTTTTGTTCTTTATTAGTTAATTTGTCAGTTTCTAAGGCTAATGACTTTTCATGAGTAGTTAGATTTGTTGTAGAAATTCCTGCTTTTTCTAGTGCTTTGCGCACTTCATTTAATTCATTACGTTTTGTTTTTAGTTTATTGTTTAGTGTAGAAGTAGCTATTTGCGCCCGTTCAAAATCATTAGTTAGTTTCTTAGTTGGGTTAGCTGTATTTTTAATAGCTAGAGCTAACTCTTTAACTTTTAATTGCGATTGACTAAATTGAGATGATAAAGTATGAGTATTTGCTTGTAAATCTTTAAATTTATTTATTGTAGCATTATTTTGAGCTAGGGAACTTAATTTGGTTTTTAATTCTCCTAATTGCTGATTAGCACCAGCAAAAACAGCATTATACGCATTCGATAATTTAGCTGTTAATTCAAATTCCATACTAAAGGTTTTAGCCATTATTTTGTCTCTTATTTACTATATCAACCCATTTAATTAATTCTTTTAGCGATAAATTTAACCAAAATGAAACTGGGGTATAAGTGTCAGCTCTGGATAATGATAGTGCTATTTCACGAATACTGTTACTAGCATTATATTGTAGCCCTAAGCTAACAAAAAACTCATTACCGCAAGCGTCAGTTTGGTAAAGTCTTTAGCTTTTAAATTAATAAGTATGCTACTTGGTATTTTGAGAGCTTTTGCTACTACCAAGATTAAATATTCTTTGTTAGTTTCTAATACACCCATAAAGTTAGGTCTAGTTAAACTAAATTCTTGTTCTACCTCTATTAACTCTTGTCCAGTTAAAGATTCTAGGTTTAACTCTAATTGAGTTATTTCCTTATCTTTATGTTTAATTGGTGAACTTAATGTAAAAATCATGGTTTCTCCTTAAATACCTGTAATACTTCTTAATTTGTTAGTGGCAGATTCAACAATTGCATTGTCACCACTCATGCCTAAACCTGCTCTAATTGGAGCTAATGCATCTTCACCCAAAACTTTAGAGATGAAGTTAAGTTTGTCTATTTCATAAATCTCTTCCCCATCACGTGTAAGTTTTATATAAGTTAATTCTAAATCAACCTGACTATCCATTGTTGAACCTGACTCAAATTTACCCATATCAAATTTAGTTGGTGTACCATTAACTCTAATTTTAATTGCAGGATATTTATAAGCTCTTGAGGCTATATCAAATGCCTGAATTGAGCCATGTAATTCTAATGAATGCGATTGCTGTTTAGCTAATATTGTTGCTCCAGTTGTCATAGTGAGCCACTTAATCGATAAACGAATGCTTTTATAATGTCCAACTGTCGGGCTTTCATATTCACCAGCTATACCTGCACCTTTAACTGTGCTAGTCACGGCTTCTATTGAAGGCAAAGTAACATTAGCAATACCGAGTAATTCTTCACCCTCTAAATACACTTTAAAACTATTTAGTTTTTCTGGGATTAATGTAGCCATAATAATTCTTTCTAAAAAATACCTTTTAAGTAGCTAGGGTCATATTCAATTATAAAATCTAATTGACGCATTGCATTTGGAGGTGTTACATATAAATGAAATCTTGATATACCAGACACTAAATCTATGGTTGGGTTTTCATCTGGTTTAAATTCTAAACGACCACCTAAAATAACCTCTTTGGCTTTTAGAGCATTTAACCATTGGTTTAAACTATCTACCACTGATTCAATTTGTCTTTTATTTTGTGGGTCATCAACTTTTTGCCATATAGTTAAAATTATTGTATTACTCAGCCAATTAAACATACGCCTAATGGGTAGTGAAGTATCTTTTACATCTGTACTTGCAGGATATGCCGAAGTTTGTGAACCCCATAGTTTCCAGCCACCAATAAAGTTAATAGCTGTAATAATACCTTCACCATTTAAATAATTAGCTTTATCAATAGTTAAAAAGGTTTCATTATTATTAATTAATAGAGAATCTGTTTTAAGAGGCTTATTTGAAGGGCTAACATAAGGTATACCACCATTATCAATATCAGTTTTACATATTAAACTAGCTAGCTGAGTAGATAGGTGATATTTTTCCTCCGCTAGTTTTACTTTGCCATAAGTTACTAGTAGACTTTTATCATTATAGTTATTTTTATTTTTCCATTCAGGTGCTTTGCTATAGACGGAAGCTACGCTATCATCAATATCAGCAAGAGCAATAGCTTTAAAACTCCCACTTATTTTATTAGCACGAGCTACCATAACTGCTACTACTTGAGCTAATTTTGAGTATTTAGGTACAATAATCTGGCCAATCACTACTCTAAAGCGAGCAAATATTTCATCAGTTAACATTAAACCAGTGGCTTTATCTGTTGCAGGGTCTATTGTGCCAATAATGTCATTAGCTGTTACAGCACTTGCTTTTAAAACGTCATAATTAATAATTAATACTGCGCCAACTGGAATTGAACCAGTAGCTATACGAGTTATAATGCATTTACCTAATGTATCAAATGCGACACTATAATCAGTTCCAAGTATTTTTGGCTCTGGTTTACCATCTATTGCTACTTTTATGGAAGGAGCAATTACACCTAAAGTTAATAAACTACATTTATCATTAACTAGAGTTTGCTTTTCATCTTTAATATTAGCTTTATGAATATTTGGGTCAAGCACATTGATTAAAACAATAGGTGAAACATTAAATAAAACAAAGTGTGATTTGATTGCTTCACATAAAGTGAAACTCTCGAAATCTAGGCTCATACCAAAAGCATCAACTGCCTCATTATAGCTATAACACAATATAGGTTTATTAACATTAGTAATATCCGCTAAATTAATTGGAGCAGTACCAACCACTAGCGGTAAACCAGCAATAGAAGTAACTGGACTCATTATTGAAGTAGGATTCTCTTGTAGAGTTATTCCATGTTGATAAGTCATTTTAAGTTTTCCTCATAAGGTGTATACATATTAAATTTTACTTCTAAACTAGTAAAATATTCCGGATGCGGTTGTTCTTCAGGTATGTCATAATGACATGGCTTTTCTAAGCGGTATCTATTATCTAATACACCACATTCATATAGTTTTAAGCGAATACGTTCCATTATATTAATAGCATTAATAATACCTTGTGCATCTTCAGCATAAGCTCCAATAATAATGCGTATTTTTAATGTTGATTCATTTAAATCATCAATACCATTTATAGGTCTAATAATCACAAACGGAAAGTCGGGAGTATCGTTACTTCTTTTAGCTGGTAAAAAATATTTAACTACTTGCGGTGCTTTGGTTTTTTGTATTCCTATTGAGCTAACTGGCAGACGATAATCTTTAACTACATTATTAATAAAATTAGCTAAAGTATCTACTAAATCAACAATAGTAATCATGCACTAATACCTTTTAATAATCGCTCAATCTCATGAGTTATAGTTTTATCTAAACGGTCATGTGCATTATCTTCTAAATATTTTTTAATATCTTTATTGCCTAGCATCTGCGGTATTGATAAACTAAATACTTGTTTAATTGGTAGGCGTTCTTTTCCAGTTCGTAAAAAAACGCCCCGATGTCCAGTTGCCATAGTTGCTAAAAATCCATGTTTTAAAGTTTTAGTCTCTCCATGTTTAATAGTAGTTCTAATAATTGGTCGTGATTTACCATCTTGGGTAATTTTACCTTCAGTTATTTTAAATTTAGTTAGTGGTATTACTCTCCCATCTGCCTTTAAAGACGCATTCAAAATATTAAAGTTAGCTTTTTTAAGGGTTAAACTATCTCTAACAGTAGTTGCCTTTATAGTATAAGTTGCAGTTATTTGCTCTATAGCATCAGTTTTTGCTCCAGCTATTGCTCTATTTAAAGCCCTAGTTAAAACTCTCTTAGCTCCGTTAGGAATACTAGCAAGCATTCTTTCTACTTTCTCTACCTGATAGCTTTTAACATTAATCATGCTATATATTCTCTTAATTTAATCTCTAAAATACCCATGCTTTCTATTACGTTTATAATATAATATCTTGATTTATTTATAATCATTTGCTCATTAATTGCCGGAATATAGCCTAAATCACTCTTTTTAACAAATAAGCTAATTGTTTCTATAAATACACCATCTGCATCATATTGCATAGTTCTTTTATATTCGTGATTAATAGATTCATCTATGATACTAACCATACTGACACCATTAATAATATTAGTTTCAGCAAACTCATCTAAATTAAGAAATGCTAATAAAATATCATTATCAACTTGCGTTTTAAACACTTATAAAACCTTAGCTAAATAAAATGCCTGTGGCTGATGAACTAAAGGTAGCGGTTTTGCTTTAACCTGAATTATTTTAGTGCCATTTCTCTGTTCTGACCATGATTTAACTATGCGTTTTTTACTAAATGAACCTATATCTGCATCATAAACTACACTATAAGACATTTCTGTTCTCGCTTCTTTACTACCTATTAAAACTTTATCTAAAGGAACAATAGGAGCATCAGTAG
>CALMTA010000179.1 GCA_937872505.1 uncultured Neisseriaceae bacterium
ATGACCAAAAAGTATCACGTGTTACAGGTGGGGACAATATTAAATTGACACGTGGGTATGACATTATGACTGGTAGTTTTGTCGATTATTATATTGATATAAATAAAGGGACAATAAAGAAAGGCACTGCATTACAAAAAGCTACTAATATTTTTGCAAGTGGAGAAGAAATAGATATTTATAATCAAGAAAAATATAAAATTAAAAAAGGGTATTTGACCTCGTGTGATCCTAATAATCCAGCGTGGCATATTCGCGCACAAGAGGCTACATTTGATTATCAAAATAACTTGGGTACTGCACGCGGGGCTGCTTTTTATGCAGAGTCAATACCAATAGCTTATTTACCATATTTACAATTTCCATTAGGTAAAAAGCAGTCTGGCTTTATAGTACCTGTGCTGGGAAAATCAGGTGGCAATTCTGGTTATTATTTAGGGCTTCCTTATTATTGGAATATGGCGCCAAACTATGATATGACTATTACTCCAATTTTATATTCTGATTCAGGTTTCATGTTAGCTGATGAGTTTAGGTATTTAACTGAATCTGGTTTTGGACAAATGTTTACTCAGCAGATGCCTAGTGATTGGAATACTGGACAATATAGATACTATTGGAGTTTGGAAGATAGACATGATATTCTTCAGGATGTGCATGTAGGTTATGATTATAACTATGTTTCAGATAGCAGCTATTTTAATGATTTTGGAAATTTTGTATCTGTAGTTAATAATTATAATTTAGATCAATCGGTATTTGTAAATTACACACCTAGCTGGGGTTTATTTGGGGTTAAAGCTCAGCAATATCAAACTATTCAGCCACCAGGAATACCAAAAGTGGCACAAATTTATGCTAAAGCACCAGAAGTAAGGTTTAATATTAATCAACAGCAATTAGGAAAGAGTAATTTACAGGCTGGTTTAATTAGCCAGTATACTGACTTTGCAGGGGGTGGGGGTTCATTGCAAGTGGGGCAGAGGGTTGTTGCTTATCCTGATTTAACATTAGTTTTAGAAAATAACTGGGGATTTTTAAAACCGCGAATTGGTTATAATTATACGCATTATCAATTGGCCCCATTTTTTGGCTTACAGAATGATTATTCAACATTTGATAGATCGTTACCAATAGTAACGGTTGATTCAGGATTAATTTTTGAGCGTCCTGCTTCATTTTTTTCTACTAATTACGTACAGACTATTGAACCAAGATTATATTATGTATACATTCCTGAAGTTAATCAATCAAATATTCCTATGTTTGATACAGCACCAGCTACTTTTAATATAGATCAATTGTTTCTTGAAAATAGATTTTCCGGGTTTGATAGAATTAATATGGCAAATAATTTAACTATAGGTGCTTCTTCAAAATTAATCAATGATAATAATGGTATAGAAGTAGCTAATTGGGGTATAGCTTATAGATATAAGATTACCCCGGAAAATCAATTTATTTATGGTGATTTTACGAGATTTCCAGTTCTTTATCAACCTAGACCAGATTTAATTTTAGAGCTTAATAATAATTGGGCACGTTCAATTTCAACAAATGCAAGTTTTCAATACGATACAGTATTTGGCAATATTGATGCTTATGTTTTTAAGTTAAGTTATAATCCTGAGGACTATAAAGTAATAAATGCCAGATTTTCTTATCAGTATAATTTACCTACATTATTTTATAACTATACCCCAGGTCAGGTAGATGCACCACCACCTAATTATGAGAATCAATATGCACTTGATTTGTCAGGGCAATGGCCTTTATTTTCAAATCATTGGTTATTAGAGGGTAGAATAAACTATGATTTTACTATGAATAAGTTTTTAAACTATTTAGGTGGTATTGAATATAATGGGGGTTGTTGGTCGGTGCGTCTTCTTGCAGAAAATTATGTTACTAATATATATTTAGCAAATAATCAACCTAAATATACGACTACATACATGCTACAGGTTACTTTAACTGGATTAACCAACATAGGTTTTGGCGGTGATCCTATTCGTGAATTAAATATAAATGTTCCAGGTTATGTTCCAATAGTTAAAAATTCATTAGGGTATTAAATTTATGCAGAAAAAAATATTAATTGTTTATTTAGGGTTGATCTCATTGGTTTTTGCTGATCTTAAGCAAATAGGTGCAGAGAAAAAAATAGATTTAAAAGTTGAATCAGGGAATAAATTAAAAAGTACTAAATCTACAGTGAAAGATATTGATAAAATTGTAGCTTACGTTAATAAAGATGTAATTACTTCTAATCAGGTTAATATGCAAGTTAAGCAGATTTTTTTGCAGTTAAATAAAAATAAAGGAGCTATACCAAGTGAGGTAGAAGTAAAAAACCAAGTATTAGAGCAGCTTATTATGCAGAAAATTCAATTGGATTTAGCAAATAGGCTGGGGATTAAAACTACGGATATTGAAATTACTGATGTAATTAAGAATATAGCAAAAGCTCAGCAGCTTGATTTAACTCAATTTATAGAAAAACTTAAGAATGAAGGTATTTCTTTTGATACATTTAGGCAGCAAATCAGGACCCAAGTTTTAATTGATAAATTAAAACAAAGAGAAGTTGATGCAAGAATTGTTGTTAATGATGATGAAGTTAACAGGGTATTAAATAGTGAAGCTTATAAAAATCGTGTAGATTATGATTTATCAGATATTATTATTAGTATTCCTGAGCAAGGGCAAGTTATAGAAGTTGAGAAAAAACAAAAATTAGCAAATCAAGCATATCTTGAATTAAAAAATGGGGTTCCTTTTGAAGAAGTTGCGGCAAAATATTCTGTAGCACCTAATGCATTGAATGGGGGAAAAATAGGTTGGAAAAGTAATACTGCAGGTGGTTCATATAGTTATTCAAGCGAT
>CALMTA010000180.1 GCA_937872505.1 uncultured Neisseriaceae bacterium
GTAGCAGTTACGACCTAACGACATTTGTAACATGGTCATTATCAGTTGAATCAGTTGCTGATATTAGTAATGTTGATGGAAATAATGGACTTGCGATAGCCCTTTCTGCTGGAAATACAAATGTAATTGCTACTTTGAATAATATCTCAGATTCTGCAAGTTATACGGTGACTGGTGCAACATTGAAATCAATAACTATAGCTCCTTTAGAGTCTTCAATTTATATAAGTGGAAATCAGCAATATACTGCAACGGGAATCTATACGGATGGAAGTATATTTGATATTACAGAAATTGTATTTTGGCAATCATCTAATACAGCTGTTGCTCAAATTAGTAATGATGAGGTTTCTCCTGGGTTAGCTACGCCTGTTGGGGCTGGTTCTACCACAATTAGTGCAACTTTTGGAGAACTTTCTACTAATACACTATTAACTATAAATCCGATTAATTTGTTATCAATTGCAATTTCCCCAACTTTAAATACAATGTCAATAGGTGATACACTACAATTGACTGCAACTGCTACTTATTCCGATGGTAGTTCAAAAAATATTACTAATATTGTTACATGGTCATCACCCAGTACAACGACAACGCCACTTGCAACTGTTAGTAATCTCACGGGGAGTAATGGATTGATATCAGCATTTGCTACAGGGGCTGCAAATGTAGCAGCAAATTTAGAGTCTGTTACCTCTAATAATGCAACAGTAAATATTTTGGCTCCACAGTATGCTTATATTACTAATGAAAATGACACAGCTAATTCGATAATAACTGTTTGTAATATAAGTATAAGTAATGGCACATTGACTAATTGTGTTAACTCTAATATACAAGTGGGTGGCAATCCCGATTATATTACTTTTAGTAACGGTTATGCATATATAACAAATGTTATAAGTTCTTATATTAATAGCAATAATGTAGTTGTTTGTGCAGCTAATCTTAATGGGATACTTATTGATTGTAAATCGCAATTTGTTTATCCTGTTTCTCAGGTTGGAGGTAGTTTAATTGGAATTACTCCATATAATGGGTTTATGTATATTGCTAGTAATATAGCTGCTATGAATTCAGGTGTAGTATATTGCACAGTTTCTGATGGAACATTAGGTGGTTGTCAACCAGCAAGTAATTTAAATACTGATTTATTTGGAATTGCTATTAATAATGGATATTTTTTTGGTGTCAGTAAGTTTACTGGTAATTTATATTCCTGTATTGTGAATGCCAATGGATTATTGTCTGCCTGTAATATACTTGGTAATAGTTATTCAATATCGGCAATAGCATTTAGTAATGGTAATACATACGTTGCAGGGTCAGATGCTATATCATACGGTAATGTTTCAGTGTGTGCAGTTAATGCCGGTACCCTTGGTAATTCTTGTTTTCAACCTGGTACCAGTTTTCCTAATAACTCTTCGGTGGTTGCGATAAACAATGGTTACGCATATATTTCTAGTTTTTCAAATAATAAGGAATTTTATTGTAAGTTAAATTCTGATGGTAGTATACCAGCTAACTGTAATTCACAGACTACAGGAAGTGGTTTTACTCGTCCAATTGGAATTGCTTTTCATTAATTTTATAAAATCTCTACCTAAAGTTTAACGTATTTTATATTTTTATAATTGGTAGAATTATATATGGTTCTATAACTCCCATCACACTGCACTCCTGAGTTTGTTTTTTTTACTAACAATGGTTTTATTAAAGATATTACAGAATGAAATTTTTATTTACATAATCTCTTTATCTCTAATTCGTATTATCCGATGCATATAAAATGCTGCAAATGCAAAGTTCTCATTAGTTTTTAAGTAAAATAATTGAGAATTATCAAGAAATATCTGTAAAAATAAAGGAATTGTCTCGTTGGTGAGATTAAATTTTTACTGTAAGCTTTTTAAACTATTCTAAAATAATGCTTTTAAATTAAATCTAAATCCTTTATAAAGAGAATATATGGAAAATAATATTAAACTTCATTTCTTTAGAAAATATTCGTGCGAAAATTTTAATAATAATGTCGATAAAAAAAATATAATGTTTTATAGTCTTAATGAAGAAAATTATAAAAATTTAAATCAAAAAGAAAAATATTTTCAAAATATATTAGAAAGTGCAACAGTTTTTTTTAAAAGCAATGAAAATAATTCAGGCAAAGCATGGGTTTGGCATTGTTTAGCAATTCATAAAAATAATGTGATTGTTGAAGATAATTCACTATTATGTTTAAATGATATTTTACAAATAGCAAAAAATACTAATAGTTATTTTTTATCAAAAGTTTTTACACGTGGTTTTCAAAAAACTTTAGCAATAGGTTTTATTCGTGATAATACAATTATTACTGATCCGGATGAAATGGCGTTTATAAGTAAAAAATTTAACTATACTGGTTTTAAATTATGGTTTATTAAGAATTTTGGTTGCGAAATGGCGGTAAATCTTAAAAAAGAGTATTTTGAAGATATAACTCTAGATGACTGTTTAAATATAAAATTTTCTAATAATGAGTATAAAAATAAATACTCCTTAACTAACTTAGTGGTTGATACAACAAGGTTATTAAGCTTATTAAAAAATTTAAAAAATTATCAAGGTATGCTTACTTTTTATGATCAATATCAGGATACTATAGTTGATGATAGAAGAGTGAGAACAGAATTTGAAAATAATTATAAAGAAGAACTTATTCAAATTAATAAAGCTAATTATAAGTACATTACTCCAGAAAATAGCTGGGGAGCAATTGGATATATTAGCTCTAGTGCAAATTTAGCCTTGAAAATACCTGTAAGTGCTAGGGCTGGTACGGTGGAAATGAGAGGAGAGAAATTAAATCAAGAAATTATAAATTATTTTAATAATAACATCTTTTTCGTATCCACAAAATCGTTCGCT
>CALMTA010000181.1 GCA_937872505.1 uncultured Neisseriaceae bacterium
CATTTTCATTTTTAGGCAGGTTATTAAAATTAAGGGTTGATACTTTAAATAATTCGCCAGCACCTTCAGCATCAGACGCTGTAATTATGGGAGTATGTATCCAATAAAAGCCATTTTTTTGCAAATACTCATGGATAGCAAATGATACAGTATTTCTAACACGTGCAACTGCTGATATTAAGTTAGTTCTAATTCGTAGATGAGCTACTTCTCGTAAATATTCAACAGTGTGCCTTTTAGGAGAGACTGGATATGTATCTGGATTTTCAACAAAACCAGTTACTTCAATTTTTTGAGCTAGAATTTCAATTTTCTGACCACTACCCACGGACTGAACAATTTTGCCTTGAACAATTATTGAGCAGTCTTTTGTTAAATGAAGAATTTCACTATCATAATTTGCTAGTTTATTTTCCGCAACAATTTGAATAGTATCAAAACATGAACCATCAGTTAAAGCAATAAATGATAGTCCAGCTTTAGAGTCACGTCTACTTCTAACCCAACCTTTTAGTTCAATTATTGTTTCATCAAGTGCTACTGTAAAATTGTTAAGAACTTCTTTAACCGAATAAGTTTTCATTTATTGTGCCCGTTCTTCCAATAGAGAAATTGCTGGTAATTTTTTACCTTCTAAAAATTCTAGTAAAGCACCACCTGCAGTTGAGATATAACTAATTTTATCATATAAATTAAATTTGTTAATAGCAGCAATAGTATCCCCACCACCAGCTAAACTAAACGCAGAACTATCGGCAATTGCATTAGCAATAATTTTAGTTCCATTAGCAAATTGATCTAACTCGAAGACACCAATTGGACCATTCCAAATAATAGTGTTGCAGTTAGTAATAATTTTTGCTAGTTCATGAGCAAAGCTGCTGTCTATATCAAGAATCATATCGTCATTATTAACGTTATCAATATTTTTATTAATAGCTATTGCATTAGTGCTACATTCTTTTGCTACAATTACGTCTTTAGGAAGAGGAACTGCTGCGCCACGTTTTTCCATTTTGTTTATAATATGTTTTGCTTCTTTAACTAAGTCAGTTTCAACCAAAGATTTTGCTACATTAAAGCCAGCTGCTAATAAAAATGTATTTAGAATTCCTCCACCAACAATTAAATAATCAACATTATCAGCTAATTTATCAAGTAGAGATAATTTTGTTGATATTTTACTGCCGCCAATGATTGCCATAATTGGTCTTTTAGGATTAGTAAAAGCTTTATTTAAAGCATCTATTTCAGAACTCATAAGAAAACCAGCGCCAACTTCTTTGGCATATTTACCAATTGCATCAGTTGAACTCTCAGCTCTGTGAGCAGTTGCAAATGCATCATGAATAAATACATCACATAAGTTTGCATAGCTTTTTCCAAGTTCTAGGCTATTTTGTTTTTCACCAATATTACAACGGACATTTTGAAGCATTGCAATATTATTATCAGTAAAGTTTATCCCGTAAGAAAAGTCTTTAATAAAATTTATTTTATGCCCTAAGAGTTTACTCAATCTATCAGCAATTATATTGGTACTATCTTTTTCTGTACAAGAGCCTTCAACTGGGCGCCCAAGATGGGTAGCTATAATAACTTTTGCATTGCATTTTAAAGCATATTCAATTGTTTTTAATCCGGCTTTAATCCGCGTATCATCAATAATTTGATTATTTTGGATAGGGACATTCATATCTGTTCGAATAAATACAATTTTATTATTAAGATTAATATCAGTAATTTTTTTATAAAGCATTTTTAATACTCGCCGGTTTCCTTATTTTTTAAGTAAATTATTATACTATAGTTGGCGATGTCTAATAAGAGTCTTATATCCTGTTTGTTTAATTAATTTTGCTAATTCTTCTGTAATATATACAGAACGATGTCTACCGCCAGTACAGCCAATAGAGATAGTTAGATAGTTTCTATTATCTTTGCTAAAATCATCAAGCCACGCACTTACCATATTATAAATATCATGTATCATTTTATTAACTTTATCTTCTTTTTTTAGAAAAAAAATAATAGGTTCATCAAGTCCAGTTAAATCACGAATATTTGTATCATAATAAGGGTTAATAAGACATCTAACATCAAAAACAAAATCTGAGTCAACAGGTAATCCATATTTATAACCAAAAGATTGAATTATAATGTTTAATTGTGAATAATCAGCTTGAACAAACTCTTTTATAATATTTCTTAAGTTATTAGCTGTTAAGTCGCTAGTATCAATTTTATAACCAAGAGATTCAATTTCGGAAAGTATGCCCCTTTCTTCTAAGATACAATCACTAACAGTTTTATTGCCATCAGATAATGGGTGTTTGCGTCTGGTTTCTGAAAATCTAGTTATTAATATTTCATTTCTTGCATCTAGAAAAATTATTTTTAGTTCTATTTTAGATTTTGATATTTCAGCAATTGCCTTTGGTAAATCATGAAGCATAGAATGTGAGCGTGTATCAATGCTGACTGCTATTTTTTTAACTCCTGATGAATTATGAATATTTATAAGTTCTTTTAACATAGGAGGTGGAAGATTATCAACACAATAATAACCACTATCCTCTAATATTTTTAAAGCTGTTGATTTTCCAGCTCCGGCAAGGCCGCTTATTAAAATTAATTGCATATTTTCTTACTCATTAAAGATTAATTATAATAATTTAGATTGATGGTTTTTAATAAATTCTTCATTAGAATTATAACCATTTTTTATAAGTTGAATATAATTTTTTGTTAAAACTTCAATTAATAAAGGCAGCGGGCGTTTATTATTAATAGTTAAAATAAATTTACTAATATTTATACCTAAAATATTTTCATAAGACATTTTTTGAGAAAAAGAATAATCGGGCGTTATTTTTTGTGATAATTCAACTATAAAATTTAAAGGTGCATTTTTAATAAGGTTGTGTTTAGAATATAAGTTTGCAATATTAATAAAGCCAATTCCATTAATATGCATAAATCCAAAGTTTTCTTTTAAGGAGTTTAATTTAAGTTTATTATTATGTTTAGTTATAGTTACTGAATCATCAGCAATTAGTTTATGACCTTTATCAATTAAATTTAGAGCTAAATCACTTTTACCAACACCACTATGACCAGTTATTAATATTCCACAATCGTATATTTTAAGAGCTACACCATGAAGATTTATAGATGTTTGCTTGGTTAAAGGGGATATATTCATTTATATATACCTTTATTTAAGATATATTGTTCAATATATGAGGGAACTAAGTTAGTAATTGGTTTATTATTTTTTA
>CALMTA010000182.1 GCA_937872505.1 uncultured Neisseriaceae bacterium
ACATTCAGCATAATGTAATTAAACTTTTTTACTCCTTCTTGTAAAGCGTAGTTTGACCATTTAGCCATTTGATCCATAAGATTAGTATTCTCAGGGTCAAGTAAGTTTATATGGTCTACAACTACAATTACATACTCGTTTGGATCATTTGGTTTATATCTTCCATCAACATATTCCCCACGATTTTTAGCAAAGTTATCTATATAGTCAGCAATTTGCTTAACACTTGTTAAATGTGAAACTACTTCTACACAGCTTTCAAAACTCTCAAACCAATTATGAAATGCTTTACCTTCTAATACGTCAAACATTTCTGGATTAACTGGCTTGTCGCTGTACCCGTTTAGTGTTAGTACGTCTATGTTTTCACCTGTTACATCTGCATAGTGAGCACATATAATACTATCAAAAAATGCAGCTTTACTCTCTTCTAATGCAAAGTAGAGTATTTTTAAGTTTAGATCAGGCTTATGCTGGATTTTAAAATCATGTGGGATAAGAACAAAAAGATATTTGGCTAATGGTGTTTTACCTACATTAGAAAATGAGGTAATTGCCCAATAGGTGCCCCTAATTAACCCTGGTATGGCTTTACTGAGGTCTGGTAAGTATGGTTTAAAAGGTATGCAGTTATAATTACCAGCTGCTAAACGTGCTCTTGCAGCTTTAAAAGCTTTGACCCTTGAAACTAATATTCCCATTATAAATCGTTATACATTACATTAAAATTGTTTTCTTCACTATTGTGCAGTTTGTTTGTAAGATAATCATACAATTCGCCAGATTCAAAATCCTTATTTGCAAGTCTTGACATATCATGTGGCGCAAGAAAACCTTCTGGGTTTTTAGCTAACCTACCGTTATTACCAAGTAACTTCAAATCGTTCAACCACATAGTCGTAGCTGTGAAAATCTCCTCTTTTGTATAATTATACCTCTTACAAAATTCAGTCATAAGTTTCAAACATCTACCTCTAACACCTGCTTTACCTTTTGATAATAGCAAATGTTTATGAGATTGCATTACATCAGGCCAAAGCTGCCTCCAGTCGTCAATCCAGCTGTCAACATCAATGGGCTTCTCAGGTGCGTAGTCAGTCTTAATAGATGCACTAGCAAGTGAAGGGCTTTCTAAATTAGTCAGCTCAACTACACCTGCTATGTGCATTCGTATTAAGAACTCTTTTTCAATAGTAGGATTACTCTGGAACAACAATAGCAATTCGTCTTTTGAAATTGCCATTTTGTTTATTTTTTTTCTGTTTTCCTTTCTATTTTCTTTCTACTTACTTTAACAACGCAGAAAACTCTGGAGTAAACTTAACCCCAAAGCCTAGTACCATCGGAACAATTTTGTTTTTGGTTAGGTCCACTAAGGCGGTAGAAGCAATTTCGTATGCATGTGCAGCTCTGTCTAAAGCTATGTTAGCTGCGTTTACGGTTGTGGTCATATCTGACATATTTGCAACTTCGTCGTGCAACTCACGTTTTAGCCCCATTTCAGTGTCTAACCTTTCTTGCATTTTTTGTAGGTCTTGTTTTATATTTTCGTGTTCTTCTTTGCTTGCTTCAAGCACAGCGACTACTTGTTTGTATTGAGTTCTCGCATCTTTATGTGCAGCGTCTAATTTGTCCAACAATTCAGCGTAATTTAGATTACGATCTAGCAAGAACTTAAATCTGGGAGAATAGCGTGTGACTAGCCTATCTGTAATAAATTGTACATATTCTTTGTCACTGGTCATAGCTTCAAAGCTATTCCCCGCCTGTGCATATTGTTTGCTTAGTATTTTCAACTTTTCATTAAACTCTCTAAGTGTAGTAATTAACTCATGTTCCGATTTAAGAACTTTGTTGCTAGTTTCGATTTCGCTATTTATAGTCGCTAAGTTTCGTGCTTTTTCGTCTCTTTCTTTAGATAGTGTGGTTATACGTTCATCTAAACTTTGTACACTACCTTCCCAGTTAGCAGTCTTTAATTCTTCTTGTTTCTTAGCTGTGGTTGCACGCACTGCGTCTGCTGATGCAGATTCAAATTCCTCTTTTGAGCGTAAGAATTTATTGACGGCGGTATTCATCCTTTCAGTGTAAGCAGACAGTTGCTCTACACGCGTAGTTGTAATTGGCAAATCAGGAATTTCAGAACTGTTACGTGCTCCGTCCCAAGTAGATAATTCTATACCAACAAGTTGTCCACATAAATAAGTAGCTAAATCAGCGATACGCTTTTCTACCTTCGCTTCTTCTTTGTTTTGATAAACTACATTAAACATGTTTGGAAACACTTTGCTGTACGAAAATACAGTATTAGGATCAAGCGTAACAGGATTTATAGATTCCTGTATCTTGAATGCCATAGGGTATATAGTAAACAAAGATGCCACTGCTTTTGTTGCAGAAACTAAAGTTTCTTGTAAATATTTAGCTGTGTACTTACTTGAACTTTTAGATTTTCCTCGCATAGTTTCAGTAAAAGCAAGAATATTAGGTTCTGCCATATCATTGTGGTGTAACCAATCTTTAATAACACATTGTTTAGTTGTAAGTTTAGCTTTACCTGACATAATTTCATTTTTTGCTTGTACTAGTGCAGGCGAAGTTTCAGAAGTTGCTATTAGCCAGTTTATTAAATCGTTATCGGTTATTTCTAAGTCTTTAATTGCTACATCTGCACACATTCTAAATACTTTGTAATTCGTATATGAAATGTTAGCAGGTGTGTCTTGAATTGATTTGATGATGTCCTTCACAAACTCACTGTTATACCTAATACCGTTTTGTTCTGTGTCTGCAACTAAGTCTAACCAAGCAGATAGTTGAGCAGCCTGTTGTCTTAAAGCGGCTTCATTTAACATTGTTTCCTCTGGCAACTGAAAAAGATTACTACTTAAAAAGTAAGGTGCTCCTGTAAGTAGGGTAGTAACTTGCATGCGCTCATTCAGTACTGTTTGGTCAGTTAAATCAATTGGTTCGTACGCTACTTGGTCTGTTCGCATTTCTTCTACATCTGCATACACTCTAAAATAAGTATTGCAAACACTTCTTAAAGTGTTCAGTCTTTTTACGAAGCCTTCTTGGTTATCAATTGCTAATCGGAACACATCGGAGTGCATAAGTTCGTTTGTAATTTCATTAACTGTGGGGTATTCTTGATAAACCCTTGAAACCATATCTGTTAATTCGTCTATAAGTGTACTTATTTGTACATCTTCAACACTGTTAGAAACAAACAATTCAACAGGAAGATGGAAAGGAGAGCTCATTAGCATAGCTTCTACATCTACTAACAAAGCTGCTCTATCTTCTGGGACTGAACTTGTAAGTTTATCTAATACCAATTCTAATACTGTACACTGTGTATTAAGTGTAGTTAGCATAGCAGATGCGTTTTCAGTATAACTTTCTTTATGTCGTAAAGCTATCGCAATTTGTTCTTCTATGTACACTTTATCTACATCATCAGGGGATAGGTCTTTTGCAATAATCTGCAACAATGTTTCTTGTACTGTATTCGATATTTGCATTAAAGCTACATTTTGACTTAGATGTTTGTCAAATATGTTCTCCATATGCCCTATTTCAGTTGTAGATACTAGCAAATTCTCTGCTATATCTACAAAATACTGGGTAAATTTAGCATACTGCGCTAAAATAGCATCGTATGGATTATCCAATAAATTGTAGGGAGGTTGTACAGCTACAGTACCGACTTCTCTTTCTGCGGCTTTAAAATCGTCAAATGTAGACGTTATGTTGTGCAGAAAATCGTCTAACAATTCTTGTTGAGGTATGTCGTAAATTGCATCTTCTAAATGTGCAATATAATTATGCAGCGTAGATTCGCCAATTGTAAAGTAAGTGAGTATGTCTTCCAACATACTCACTATTTTTTCTACAATTGGCGTTATAATTCCGGGTTCAATTCCGGGTCTATGTTTGATTGCGGTGCAGGGGTAATAGGAGTGTTAGTTACTACTTCACGTCGTCGTTCTTCTTTTGGTGCTTCTTTTGTCACTTTTTCAGTTGGTAAAGCATCAGTATAACTAGCTGTATATAAAGCTTCATTTACAGCACCTGCCATTTGCATTACTTTACCAATACTTGCACCTTCACCGCCAAATAGCAATACCAAACCTGCTGCAATATCCAACATAAACATCATAAGCTGTCTGGTTGCAAACACAATTAGTTTTGAGTTCCATAAGTCTACTAAATTGTCTGCAAATGCTTTTACTGGCAATCCGTTTTTAATAGCTTTATCTGCTGGAAAATGTTCTGTGTATTGTTTGGCTACCCATAACGGATCACTTAACAGTTTTGCATACGGGTATGCGAATGCATATTTGTAGATATAGTACGCAAGAATTGCATACAAAAGTGCAGTTATTGTACTGATAATTACAGTGGTATAGGCAACTTTATTTGTTACGCCTAATTCGTTGTAGGTATATTGTGTAAATATAGCTGCCCCTAATGGGATAAGCATAAATACCATAAATACAACATAATATAACGACCCTGCAAATACTATGTAGTTTATAAGGGCTGCTGTAAACATTAAAGTAAATGCAATTACTGTTAGTCCTAAACCATTTATACCGTGTTTAATCTCTCTGCGTGGTACTACTTTGCCATCTGCACCTGTACTTGGAGGCACTACTCTTACATTTTGGAAATATGACCAAGCAGAATATGAACGTTGTCCATCTACATGGGTTACTGGAAGATTAGCAAGATATTGACGTTTTTGTTCTTCCCATAAGCTTAAGTGAAAGAACCCTTCTGGGTCATCTGTTATAACACTTTGAACAATTAAGTACGCCAAATACATACCCAACAAAGTAATAACTAAATCTGCCGATGCTGCGGTTAACCAGCTAATTTCTGCTACTGCATCACCAAACATAAGGTGTGCTTGTACTGTCAATTCATGGATTGCTGTACTTACTTCCCAACCCATAGCCAAACTGGCTCCTGTTAATGCAGGTCCAAGAAGTACGATAAACATGGTTCCAATAAAGCCTGATATTGCAATCAGGGTTTTTGTCGCTCTTACCATTGTTAATTCAATTTTTTTTTGTGAAAAATATTATTTCTTTGTTTTTTACTTTTTCCAAAACTTATCGATTGTTAAATCGGATTTCATTGGAATAGAAGTTAAGTAAAGTGATCCTACGTCTTCCATTATCTTCTGTACGTTTTGTGCTATATCCAACCTGTTTGCTGGAAATATGAAATTAGTTTCATCGTGTACTGGAAATAACTGACGAGGAGCATATAGTCCTGTTTCTGTTCTGAAATAGTCGTCTATTATTCCTGCTGCTTCTTTCATCATATCGGCATTAGTAGCCTGAATTGGGAAGTTAAACAACATTTCATTTAGACTTTTCTCTGGACGGTAATTTGCTCTATCCTTCTTCTGTATTTTTAGGATTTCAGGAATAGAAATTCTACGATTTGTTCGTGGATTAGCAATCATATACCCATCGAGCATAGCTTTTCTGCTTATCTTTTCTAAATATGCAAAGGCTACATGAAGAGTATCTCGTATTGACTGCCACACCTTCTTCGCAATAGGAAGAGGTATATTTAAAACGGCTGCTATTCTACTCGGTCCAGCGCCATAAAGGCAACCAAATAAGCAGGGTTTATGTTTGTTTCTTAAATGAGAATTAACTGATTTACTTACCGCAAAGTTCTGATCATTGTATATGATCCTAAAAGACTGCGTAGCTAGTAAGCTGTGAATATCGTAATCATGCATTACTGTTGATAGTAGCAATGGATCTTTACTTTTATCTGCGGTTATCCGCATTTCACAACTATTTAAGTCACAACTACCCCATAGATAGCCTTCGGGTGCAATAAAGCAGTTTCTTACTGCATTTGTTTTAGGTAAATTTTGTAAATTGGTACCGAACTTTAAGCTGCGTTTAGTTTGCCCGCCATTCTTATTTGTTTCGGTATAGGTTTTATCACCAGATGAAATTCTGCCAGTCGTAGGAAAATTCTGCTTAAAGTCTGATCGCATTATGTTATTTTCATCCAGTAGTTGCAGAAAACTAGTACCGTAAGTACTAATTTGCTTTGCAAGTTTCTTTTGAGTAAGTAGCTTACTGACAAATCGTAATACGGTACTATTTTCTACTTTATCCTTCATCTCGTCTGTCAAGTTATAAGGGTCAATATCTGCACTCTGCAGATACTTTTCTAATTCTTCTTTACCGACACTTTTTATGGGCAACTCCAAATGCTGCAATAGCAGCTTCAATTGTACTGCGGATCTGAAGGGAAAGTTATTAAGACTGTTTGAATTTTTGATTTTTGTTTTTGTTTCTATTACTTCTGTTTCTAATTCTACCTGTTTATCATACTTGATAGTTTTAGTAAACTGAATATCATAAAGACTAGGCACTTCATCAAATAATTCTTGTAGTACAGAATAGAGCTCTGTTTCGACCTTTTTGTACAATTCTGTGTTTGCATCTATATTAGCTTGTAGTTTGTCCTTGTCGATTAAGACTCCATGATATTCCATATCTGCCAAGCACACTGTGAACCGATTCTCAATGTCAGCTAAACGCTCCATCTTGAATTTCGTAATGCCTGATAGCTGTTTTTCACGTAGTTTAGGAAGTAGTAAGGTATCATTAGCTGCATATATTAATTGCTCATTGGTGAACTCTGTGGTTCCCATATTGGCAAAACTTTTCTGTTCAACTTTGGATAGGTGGACGTTAAAATATTGTTCAGCTACTGCTGCAAGATTACTCGGTTTATCAAACCCCTTAAACAGTATTATGTGCATTTGCTGCGTATCATAAACTTTGGGCAGTTCTACTTTGTAATTCTTAAGCATAGTCAAATCAAATTTTATATTGTGACCTATGTATAAGATTGAATCTCTATTACTTTTGTCAACTGAGTTCCATATTGTTACAAAATCGTCGATAGTTAGTACATAAGCAATTTCGCCATCACTAAGACTTACTAATAAAACTTTATCAGTTCTAAAGTCTAAGCCTGTTGTTTCGGTGTCAATTGCGCATACACTAAGATCGTTGAACCAATTTATTATTTCTTGACCAGACTTTGATTTCTGGGGTAACTTCGTCAGTACTTGCGATGTCGAATGGTATTTCCACATCGTTAGTTATTTGTTCGTTTAGTTCGTCGATAACAAATGTAATAGGTATAGTTGCATTGCCGGCAAGTTCTACACTAAGGTTATATGTTTCACTAAGCTGTATACATACACCAGCTGTTACTATTTGGATATTGTCAACTTTTTTACCTGCAAACTCTCGCATACTGTTTTTTAGCTTTGATGTGCCAAAGTTGTTGATGTCGTTTTGTATGCGTCTTCTAGTTGTTTCAGCATCAAGCAGACGGTAGTAATAAGCCAGTTGTATAAGTGCGCATTTAGAATCGACACCAATGCTTTCTGCAAACTCTTCAAATTCAGAATACCCGCACAACATTCTGCCACTATGTGTTGGAATGTCGTAAATCTGCACATATAGGTTATTAGGGTCATCTGATACTGCTACTTGTACAAAGTTATACAAAGGCACAGTGTTGTTATACGCTTGGATAGTTTCTACGTTAGTGCTTACTTTGAACTCAACTTTGTATCTAGGGTAACGTTTTTTCAGTAGCCCTTCGATGTGTTGGCGAAACAATATTGTAGTATAGGTATTTTCTCGTGTAAGTACTAAGGGAATGTTTGATCCTCCAACTATCTGTGGAGTTTCACTTAGCCCTACTTTGGCGAAATCGAGGCTCTTTACCTTGATTTTGCCTGTACCAAATACTACATCTTGTTCTCTTTCAACAAGTGTGTTTTCCATGTTAGTCACATACAATGTTTCCGTAAACGTGTTAGTTTGCGAACTTGCATTGATATCAATTGCTATAACAGGAACTTTTACTACTCTGTGTTTAATGATAGGTATAGTCATTTTACCCTTTTTTTGGTTATTTACGTTTTTTTTTCTACTTATTACTCACCACTTTGAATCTATCAAATAAACTTTTAGGTAACATATGTAATTCTACATGATAGAAGTACTTAACGTTAATGTTAGATTGAGGCGATAAGGTGTCGTCGCCTTCTACGTTTATTAGATTGATGTCTATTGGATTGCCATCTTCATTTCTTGAAAGAAATCCAACTTGTTGAGTAAGCGAATCTAAAGATTCTTTTGTATAAAAACCTTCACCTGTAACGACTTTATAGTCGGTATTGTAGATGGTTAATATAATGATGAATGCTACTACGAAATGAACTAATTTCATTAGATGTCGTATTGAGTTAAGTTATAAACTTTTATGTTCTGCATCACTGTTCTCACATAATGTCGGTCAGTAGCGTAACCAGCAGCTTTAATTGCAGTTATCTGTTCTCTTGCTGTTGTAGCTTTGAATACGCCTTGCCTAACATATATTGATTTGTTGAGTGTTACAACATGCCCATAAATACTTGTTTCTACTGACTTGAATTTACAGAATGCCTCATTAGGCGCATCGTCAGTAAATCTTACAATTGGTTTACCTGCTTTTAGCCATGCTTCGTTGGCTTTTATACCAAATGCATTGTTTGAGGTTCTGAACAACCTTGATTTACCTGACCTGCTTTCTAAAATTGCTTGTGCCAGTGTTACAGATATTTTAGGCACTTTATATCCGTTAGCGATTGCAGCAGCATGAGCCTCTTGCACAAGAGGTAACATAACTTTAATAAAATCTTGTGTTGTATGAATTAGTTCTTTCTCGTACTTTGCAATCTGTACTTGCTTTACCTTTTTAACCTCTGCTGGGGCTAGTTGCTCTACACATCCAATTGTAAATCCAATAGTTGGGGACGCTGCGTATAAGGTAAAAGCAATAAATAATGCTAAGGCTGTTGATAGTTTCATTAGCCATTTCAATTTGATGAAGAGATTGAAGATTAGAGTTAATGGTTCTACACATAGTTCGTAGACTAAACTTTTGTCTTCATTTGTAACAAATTCCATAATAATTTAATTTCGTGAATAATAGTAAGATTGCTCCTACTCTTTCTGCAAATCTAAATCATTATGGTTGATGAGGCAACTAGTTTTCTATTTTCCAATAATAAACAGTTTGCCCTGGTGAAAGCACAAAGTCTTTTTTCTTCCAATTCGGATTAGAAATTACCAATTTTTCAATTGGATAATTTAATCTTTTGGAAATTGAGTACTTTGTATCGCCTTTTTGTACGATATATGTGTGAGAAGTACTCACACTTTTCTTTGGCGCAACCTTAGTTTCTTTTACTTCTGGTTTTATCAATGGCTCCACTTTTGGTGTTTTGACTGTGCACACTGTGTCCCAACTTGCTGTAGTTGGTGGGGCTGGATTGGTTTCCAAAGTATCAGTTACCAAAGTATTTTCTTCTGTTACAGTTGCATCGTCAGCATACTGTAAAGGCTGCGGATTACTGCACGCAGCAAATAATAAACTAAACGCGAGGAGGAATGTTATTTTTTTCATTGAAATCGGTTAAGTGATTAGATAAATCGTTAACAATAGGTACAATGAGAGTTACAATCGGTGTCACAGGTATTTCTAAATGTGTCACATTTCCATCATTATCCACCAACTCTCTAGGCGGACGACTTGGATTTTCCACCACTTTTCTATCACTTGTGATAGGTACATGGTGTTTAGCTAAGTTCTTCAACACAACAAACATCGCACGTAATCCACCAATTAGCTGAGACTTTACTTCCACTGCTAAGTTAGGGTGCGTTTCTACTGCATCTACTAAATCCCATACAAATCCTGCAATCCAACGACGATTGCCTTTAACTGAGCTTACAGGCCCAGTTTCACTCTTTTTTGGTGTTGCGTTCTCCATTTTTTTTTTAATTAGTTTTTTATATCACACGGCGAAATTGCCGCTAAACTTGTTGTAGGTGTTAAGGTTTTGATGTACTTAACTCTAGTTAGGTCAATACAGGCGTCTGGATGCTCCATTACGTCCAAAATCACAAATGGTTTGCCTTCATTGATAGACGGAATTTCTATACGTGTTGCCAACTCTAATCCGTTTATCGTAGGCACTACAAATTTGTTATTTATGTCTAAAAAGTAGACTCCAAATCTGTAATCTCGTTTGTCACCATTTGTACGTATTTGTCTTGGACTGTTAATCTGTGCGTGCAGTTTTCTTGCTTCACTGTTAGGGTCATGAATTTGACTTACATCTGTCAAGTCTAAATCTTGAAATAACGCAAGTGGGCGAGGTATTGCATTAATAATTGTTTTTAGACCTGTAGTTATAAGTTCTGCCACATTCCAGGTTCTATCGTCCTTGTCTGAAATAAGGCATTTTGTAGTTGTACTACTTCTATCCGTAACAAATAGCTCTCGGTTTTTTGGTCTGTGCATACCAGCAGTTGCGTTAGCATTGAATACGGGAGTTCCGAATGCGGAATTAGTCTTAAATGGGCTGTCAGCCTGTACTTTTTTTTGAAAGATACTCATTGTTTAGTTTTATTTTTTTTGTTAATCAATATGACCAAAATCATTACTTGCATGTAACACTGATGGTGTTATTATGCCTGTGTGCAAGTTCACAGTTAAGTTTACCACTGAATGCTCAAGTGGATAAGTTGTTACCTCTTCATCTTCGTTTACAGTTAGGTTTTGTCCAACTGCGTACGCCATAGCTTCCGGACTATTAATAACCTCTATTGGCAGCTGTTCGTTTAAACTACGTAAATAGTTCAACAATCTACCAACTAACAAATTAGCTACAACTGAGCCTGCAAAAGAAGCATTAGGCAATCTGCAAGCACTGGGTTCTTCTTCTTTGTAAAGCTTACCATTTTGGTAAAAGTTGTTAAAGAAGCTCCTATAATACCCTTTGCCTGGTAGCATTGTTACTGCTCCTATCGCTCCTGAGCCTTTCTTTGCGCGTAGAAAGCGTGAGAAGTTGCCTACAATAATCAAAGGTATGTTTTCTGCCTTGCTTATGATGTTATTGTAGATGTCTTTTACGCATTCTGTGTTGTCAATTGCAAACACAATTATTTTGTTTTCGCACATTTCTATTTGTCTTTGTATCGGGTATTCATCTGATCCAAGGAATAGTTTGTGCGATACAATTGCTTCTCCAGTAGATCTGCCTAGTGTTGTTGCGATAGCACGTTTAAAGCCTGTTACTTTTGGTACACCTTCCACTGTTCCGCAAAGTTGATTTGGAATATTGTGGGCTTCCACTGTGTCACCATCTACAATTTGTAGCATGGTAGGGGGTAAGCCAGACCTTAGAAGTAAATCAGCTATTTTACCGCCGATATTACCTATTCCAATAACCAATATGCCATCTGCACCAGATTTCCGTTCATCTACGTCAGATTTTTGTTCGTCTACACCACATTTCTTCAATGCTTCTACGTCAATAGAGAATACGCCATTGGCGCTTGTGTTCATTTCTACTAAATTCATTGGCGTTTCTTTTTTTACTTTAAAAGTTCTAGTACAAAATCATAAACCTCTGCATTTGAGCCTGCCCCACCTTTTGGGGCCTTTTTTAATTCTTCTGCATCAGTAAGTGCAATTGCAGTTGAGAGTATATGGTTTTCCATTAACCCTATTAAGTTAGCAACAGGATAATTACGCATCATGCTTATACTATCTAATGCGTTGGGTATTAGTTGCAAGTATGCGGAATATACTGTATATCTAGTTATACGCTCGTTTGACAGAAGTGGCGCATTTCTTTTAAACATGCTTGAGCTACCAAACATGGTTTCTGTCGTTATCTCTAAATCTAGTTGTACCAATTTACCTTCGGCAGCTTCCGCTTCGCTTTCATCGATAATGTCAGAATTAGTGATGATTGGGATTCCATCAGTATCTGGCACACGTACATATGGACGGAATGATAACGTTTGTTGAGATGGTGAATTATAAATCAGAAAGAAGTGATTACTTTCAACACTTTCCATTTCCACACTTGTTTCTACATCTACATAGTCCATATTAAAGTCTTTTAGACCTGAAATACAGCCTATTAGTGAGATATGGGGTGCTCTGCCACTACTAGTATTGACTTTAAAGCTTTCCCCATCGTTTGCTGGGCTAGCATTAGAGTACATATTGTTAGTGATATCCAAATTACCGCTCATACTTGGTGCCATATCTACATGATGATGAAACATACATGTAATAGGAGTAAAGTGTGCAGTGTTTAGAAATTCTGGCATATTAGCTTCTGCGTATTCTCTGCATACTTGTTCAACACGTGAACG
>CALMTA010000183.1 GCA_937872505.1 uncultured Neisseriaceae bacterium
GGGTGGGGGACGGGGTGTTTAGTCGTGTGTTATAGCTTGGCTATCGACTATGTTGGGGTTGCCCCGCCCACCCACCCTACCGAAGCAGAGGGGAAAAGGTTTGGGGGCATTTCTGCCACCCTAACCTCATTAACCTTTACGACGAGTAAGGTTATTGACTAACTTGCCACCGATTTTGGAGCCTTCTGCAAAGCCGTCGGTTACGACGTAGCCAGTCACTTTACGCACTACGAATACCATTCCGTCGATTTCAATTTCCATCTTCTTGGAACACTGACTGGGCGCTACCTTGTAGCCACCCGTTAAGTCTGCCCATTTAATAGTCTCACCTTCTCGCTCATGCGGTGCGATTTGCTCAAGTTCGAACACCTCGTAGGTTCCGTCCTTATTAATCAACACCCAACCATCGTCCATCATATACAACCCCGTAGGGGCGACAGTACCACGCAGTTTGCTGATACTTTTGTGTACTACACGTTCTGCATTCTCAACGCCTGCATTCCCTGCAGGTGGGCTCATAACAACTTCTTTTTTTACTGGCATTTTTCAAATGTTTTAGTTAATACTACCCTAATCCCGAACGGGGCTCATTGGGTGGGGTGTGGAGTGGGGGAAGTCCCACCCCTTACCTACACAAAAATAAAAAATATATTTTCTCTTTGGGTGTAAAAAAAAATAAAAAAATAATTTACAAAAAGCATACTAAATGTCAGAAATTTCTTGTAACTTCGCACTACTAAATAACAACTCTCATATGAGCCAAACACTCAACAGACGATTCCCTAAATCAGGAACAGAAATTACCTACTCTAGAAGACAAATGCTAGAGCTTAACATAATGTTAATGCAAGTCTTCTTCCCTGAACCCTTCACACAGAAGGAAATTGAGGTGTTAGTAGCGTACTGTATGGTGCACATACCTGGCACAAACATCCTATCCAGACCTAACAAGGCAGAAGTAGTCAAGCGTTGTAACTTAAAAGGAGCAACATCCCTTAACGAGTACAACAAACGCCTCCGCAACAAGTATGGCTTTATCTATTCGAAAGGAGAATGGATACTAAACCCTGTACTCTACTTACCAGCTGAAGCTGAAGAGGTCACACTAATTGTAAACATTAAACAAAGAGATGTACTGGATACAGGACGTATACAAGAAGCTAGACAAGAAGTATAAAGAGCAGTTAAGCACCTACAAACTAAGCACCGAAGAAATAATTAAAGATGTTTTCTCTCAGCTTAGACAGGAACTACTCTCGCCTACACTACCAACAGTATGGTTAGAAGGTTTAGGAACATTCTCAGCACCACCATCCCTCCTATACAAGGACATTTTGAAAGTAGTTAACAGTACAAACTACGACTTGAAAGTTGGTAGAACAATACCACCCGAGAAACAACAAAAACTCACTGACTTAGTCAATGCTTACAACCATAAAGTAAGTAATAAACTCTATCGTGAAACTAAAAAAACAACAAAATATCAGTTACTATCAATAGTAATATTAGACGATAAACAACTAACAGTTCAACTACAAGATGGTACATACGCAGTATATAGATTGGATAAATCAAACTCCAAATTTAAATTTAAAGGTTCTAACAAATGACGTAATCATCCAACTCTTTGCTTTCGAACATAAAGCAAACAACAACTTGACAAGCTTAGATGGGGAATTACTCTCTGAGAAGTACGGCAAAGAAGTCTTTAACGTAGCTAAAGTAATTACAGTAGGTAAAGACGTCACAGCAGTATCTGTAGGTGATATCGTATCCTTATCAGATGATCTACTCGAGCCTATTCCTGACCTTAGTAGAGGTACTAACAATGAAGGAGTCCCTAAAGCAGGCTTAATCGCACTAGGCAAACTCATGCCTTTCATGTATTTGAAAGATAAACTGACAACTCCAAAGAATGACTTACTCTTCCTAATACCAACATCACTGGTAAAAATACTTCACACTGACCCTACATCTTTATTACCTCAAACAGACAATACAATTCCAGATGACTTACAAATTTTCCAATAAGAGTAAACAAGCATTAGACACAGCTCATGCACTTCTTCAAGAGATATTCAATACAGTCATACAGTACGTAGACTGCACAATACTTGAAGGACATCGTGGAGAGAAAGAGCAGAATGAAGCTTACTACAAAGGTAACTCACAAGTTAAGTTTCCTAACTCCAAACACAATAAGCTTCCAAGCTTAGCAGTAGATGCAGTACCTTACCCAATAGATTGGAATGACAGAGTTAGATTAGCTTACTTTGCAGGTACAGTAATTGGAATTAGTAAGCACATCTTAAAAGACACAGGTTATGTGTTAATAAGTGGCATAGATTGGGATAATGACAACAACGTTAAAGAACATCAATTCCTAGACTTCCCACATTTCGAACTTAGAAAAATAAACTAAAAACCCAACATGCACATACTCTTAGAAACAGAAGTGTCAGGATTAGTACAACTAGAAACTGATGAAATACTCTTCATGTCAAGAGTACAACCTGAGAAAGATTATTTCCTACGTGACAACGGTCAAATTGAATACTATTACTTCCTTAACATAGGCATGGAAGGTGGTGGTCACACCATCTACGGTTCTAAAGACGAGTTAGAAAAGATTTCTCAAACATTAACAAACGCAATAAAATACTAAGCGATGCAAAACGACATAACACAAGAAGAAGCAGCAAGAGAAAGAGCAGCAACAACATCAATGAAGCTAGCCGACCTAGAATCAATCTACTCCATAGTAGTTGAAGTCCTTCGACTACTTTCAGCGATACTTGACAGCAAACTAATCAAACTTATCTTCCCTAAAACGTATGAGAAGATTGATAAGATTGATGACTTGATTGAAAACCTTTTAAAAATGCTGCCAACAAAAACGATTGCCGAATACCAAAGTGCAAAACAATACCATCTAACTCCCGTAGAAGTTTATGATCAAACTCAACCAAATAACGCCTAAGAATGTTAAAGCCTTTATCGAAGGCTACTTTAGACAAGCAGTGATTAAACTATATTACACATTCTTCTCTCATGTTGAAGAACAAGTACAATGGAGAATAGACCAAGTAGCAGAGAAAAGCCCTGATTGCCTAATAAACGGAGAATGTGTCATTTGTGGCTGTAAGATCCCAGAATTATTCTATGCGGACAAGCCATGCTCAAGAAAAGAAAACCCATGTTACCCACCACTAAAGGGTAAATTAGAATGGGTACAATACAAGAACCAACATGCAAGCACAACAGAAATTATCGGAGACAGTAGAGAAGTTGAGACAACAAGTGAGGGAACAGAAAGACACGAAAGCGCAGAAGAACATCGAAACAGTCCAAGTACATCCTGATTGGAATAAGCTAGAACATAACTTAGGTACAATCGCACCTGGTTCAGCTAACAAGTTTAGCTTCACCTATAAAGGTACCTTGAAAATAACTAAAACAAGCTCATCTTGTGGCTGTACAGTAAGTAAATCACTACCTCAACCTGATGGTACAGTGCTAATTGAAGCTACCTACAACGCTCCAACAGACTTCTCGTACAGTAAGACAGACCTGAACGCAGTACACAAAAACATCACAATCACATTTGAAGATAATACCACTCAAGTCTTAACAATAAGAGGACAAGTAGACAGACGACTAAACATTGCTCAAGAAACAACAACTAAATAACAATGCTAATCTACATAAACGCCAATTTATCCTTAGAAATAACAGCACTAATAGACGACTTGCAAGCTAAAGATGATTACACAGTACACATCTACGTCAATGAAACAAAAGGAGATATGGCTGACTATGTAGTGTTAGCACACATTTTGAAAGAGCAATCGCTTACAAGAAACATCAACCTCTACATAGTAGGCGAAATTACAAAATGCATTGTAAGCTTAATTGCTGAACTCTTTCATTATGTAAGCATTGAAATACTACCTTCTGCAGTAATAAAATGTCCAAGCTTACTTGAACAATTACTGTCAGTAGAGCAATTAGACTTAGAATCTCTAAGATTCAAACCCTTAAATGACAATATAGAACAAATAGCTAACAAGTTATGGCTGCGATAAACACAAACTATTGGGATACTTTTCCAGGGCAAAGGATTACCTTTGCCCTTTTGTATAATACAGACAAGTCAAAAAATAAAGTTAACTCATCTGAAATAATGTGGGCATTGTACATGTACACTACCAATAAAGTAGATAACGTACTACACAACATGTCCAAACAAGAACGTGAAGAGGAGTTACTAATGAACTACGTAACACCTGAACAGTTTCAAACTGTATTAGAATTAGAAGATATGTACGTTGAACACAACTTAAGCTATTTACAGCGCAGATTCCGCTTCTATCAGAAGATGTTAGAACAACGTGAAGAGTATATGTCAACCTTAAATTACGCTACTCATGCCCAAGTGCTTGATGATATGCTTTCCAAAAGCAAAAAGATATGGGATGACGTAATTAACATTAGCAAACAACTAGACGTCGAAGCTAACGAAGCGCATGTAAAAGGCGGCAGAGAAGAAAGTGCTACAGAGAAAGAATTATT
>CALMTA010000184.1 GCA_937872505.1 uncultured Neisseriaceae bacterium
CTAAATTAAAATAACATGAAATGAAAAATCCAATTCTTACTCGCTTTCGCCATGATGTTTGTCATGCTAGGCGCTTTTGAAGCACTTGCACAAGTGCCACAACTATTTAATTATCAAGGCATTGCACGTGACGCTAAAGGTAACCCTTTAAGTAATCAAAAAATGTCACTCAAACTTTCTGTACTCCCAACAGCTGATGCTACAGTGGCTGAGTACGAAGAAACCCAATTGGTAAACACCAATGAGTTTGGTTTGTACACCCTACAAATCGGAAACGGCACTGCTGTGACTGGACAAATGAAAACTGTAAAATGGGAAACGGGCAACAAATACATTAAAGTTGCTATAGACCCTACAGGTGGCAATAACTACGTTGATGCAGGTACTAACCAATTATTATCTGTACCTTACGCTATCTATGCGGATAAAGCAGGAACTGCGGCTGATGGCGGACACGACAAAACAAGAGCAGGATCTGTAAGCTCAAATGCCGCTCACGTTGGTGCTGGAGATAATAATTACCTTACCAAATTTACGGCATTCAATACTATTGGCAAATCACAATTGTTTGACAATGGTACAAGTGTTGGTTTAGGTACTTCTACCCCATCTGCACTTGCCAGATTTCATTTATTCAACTCAGTTGGTAATGCAGAATTTATTCGTATGCAAAATACAGCCTCTACAGGATTTGGAAAATTCATTATGTATAATGACAATGCCTCTAACTATGCAACCTTTACAAAATATGGTAGTGCATATGTTGGTGGATATCCTAGCATAGCTTCGCAATTCCCATATGCTAACATGTTGGCATTTGGCAACAACCTCGGGCCATTCTTATTGGCTAATAATGGTGATGTAGGTATCGGTATTGTTACTGCAGGAACTACTAAACTTTATTTCAATGCAAGACAATCTACTGGATATTTAGGTATTGGTGGTAGCTTCATTCCTTCTGCAAATGTTCATATCAACAACAGTGCTACAGGCGATACCTTACGTATTACCAATGCAACTACTGGACATTTAAATACAGATGGTCTTGAAATCAGAACGACTGGTAATGCAGCTTCTATAAACAATAGAGAAAATAGTACTCTTTCAATGGGAACTAATAATAACGATAATTATTTATCTTTAAGCCCAAGCATGTTATATTACAATGCAAGTTCTTCACCAACCATCAATAATGTTATTTATTTAAGACCTAAAAACAATGGTGGTTCAAACTTTATGACCGTAGAAGGGGCTACTGCATCTGGATATACTTTTATCGGCGCAGCGGATTCTGCT
>CALMTA010000185.1 GCA_937872505.1 uncultured Neisseriaceae bacterium
TCAATATAACCCAGATTTAACTCATTTAAAATCTACTATTAACCAAGCAAATATTAATGACACTCAAAGAATATTAACTCATATAGATAGTATTTTAGATAAAATAAATTTTTATAAAAATAAAAATATAACTAAAAGACGCCTGCAAAAAATACTTAATAAAGCATCTTTAGAAAAAGAAGAAGTAGATTTAATCCATGGAATATTAAATAAAATTGAGCAAAAGTTATATCTTTAAATAATAAAAAAGAGCAAGTAAAACTTGCTCTTTTTTTACAGCCATACTCATGAATGACTTACTTTCCAATTAAATTAACTACGTTAGAAACTCCATCAAGTTGGGATATTTCTTTAATAGCCTTATTAACTTTAGTTGGATTACCTACACGTTTGCCTAGTAAATAAACCACTTTGTTGCTTGTAACTACTTTTATGTTTCCAGAGTTTATACCTTTTTGCAACATTAATTTACCTTTTACCGCAGTAGTAATAGCAGCATCCTTAGAAATTTGACCAGCATCTTCAACAGGTCCTACAGTTAAATAGTTCCATACTGCATGAACTCCTACAGTATTTTTAACTGCTGCTTCTGCTTTACTTTTCTCTTCTATAGTTAAAACTTGACCAGCTAATAAAATACGCGCCTCATAACTTACAACAGTAAAACTACCACTGGGAACTTGTGCTGACAAAGCACCATTTACTTTATGCTCTAAATTTTGGTCTGCTAAAATAGTTTTTGCACTTCTCGCATCCATTTCCACAGCATTAACTGTTTGAGCAGCAAAACAAATTAAAGTAAAAGCCAGTGAAACTAAAATATTTTTAAATAGCTTTTTCATATTCAATATCCCTCTATAAATAAAATTAAAATATTATAATAACATTACTACTATAAAGAAAAAATATTATTTTATAAAATTAACCTTTTCTAATAATATGCATTATTAAACTAACTAAAAACGCAACAATAAATATCATAAATAATATCTTTGCGATAGAAGCAGAAGCCACGGCAATATTAGTGAATCCAAATAGTCCAGCTATAATCGATAATATTAAAAAAAATAAAACCCATATAAGTATAATTATATCCTCTTTATAAGTTATAGTTATAATCCCTTATTTAAATTGAACATTTACTACGTTGCCTTTTTTAATAGCCACATCAGGCGTACAAGCTGTATCTTCAGTTAAATCCTGTATAGAGAAAGATACTTTTTTTGCATTAAAGTTCTTTTCATTAGCATATACTGATTTCCAGGAAATACTACAATTCCTTCCATCATTAGAATATAAACCAGAAATCACAGCATGCTTAGGAATTATAACTTGCTCACCTGATGAGTTATAAATATTATCTCTAACTTTAAAGCTACCTAACTCTTCAATTGCTTGATTATCATCAGGCATTGAAAAATTCTTCATAGATCTTGTTGAAATTGTTGTTGCTTTTGGCATCTCTAAAACATTTTTATTATCATAATACTTAGGTGAACTATTACTACCACAACCAA
>CALMTA010000186.1 GCA_937872505.1 uncultured Neisseriaceae bacterium
AAATATTTCTTAATGCCCGTAAATTTGTAGAATAATTTATATAATGAAAGAAAAAAACCATAGACCTAAACCATGGTTTTCTATTCCTTTTAATAATAAAAATAATTGCGTTATTATTATCGGCGGTGGTATTAGTGGTGCATCTACTGCCCATAGTCTTGCTAAACGTGGTTATAATGTTACAATTTATGAAAAAAATCCATCATTAGCAATGGGTGCTAGCGGAAATTATCAAGGTATTTTATATGGTAATTTCTATGGCAATTTCACCCCTATAATTGAATTAAGTTTAGCTGGATTTAAATACAGCTATAACTTAATAAAAAACATCTTAAATAGTAGCGAATATCAGGTTTGCGGACTTATTCAATTAGCTAATAATATTCAGGAAATCAAACAGCAACAACAACTTTTAAATGCTAAACATTTACCAAATAATTTTTGTTATCCGATAAATATAGATAAAATCCAAAAATACTCTCCTCTCAAAATTAACTGCCAAACAGGATTATATTTTCCGGATGCATTATGGATTAGCCCCCCACATTTTGTAAAAAAATTATGTAATCATAAAAATATTAAAATAATTTGCAATAACTTTATTGATAATATTAAACTAAATAATAATACTTGGGAAATATATTCTAATAATATTTTAATAGATCAATCTCCAAACATCGTTTTATGCAATGCTCATGATTTACAACAGTTTTCATACACTAAATTCGCGGGCAACTTAGTCTTTTAAAAACTCATATTCCACTAGAAACTATTCTTTGTTATGGTGGGTATATAACTCCTAACTTTAATGATTTTTTTACTATCGGTGCAACTTTTAAATTTAATGATACTTCATTAGCTATAAAAGAAATTGAACATATGGAAAATATTAACAATATAGTAAAAATATTACCTCAGTTTAAAACTATAATTAAAGATGTTGAAATAATAGGACAAGCAGGAATACGCGCAAGTACCACTGATTACTTACCTCTAGTGGGTCCTCTTGCAAAACAAAATGAGTTTTTTACTCTTTATAAAAACCTTGAAAAAGATTCTAACTATTGGATAGAAGATGATTGTCCATATTTACCAGGTCTTTATATAAATGCTGCTCATGGTTCAAAAGGAATACTTACAGCACCCATTAGCGGAGAAATAATAGCCCAATATATTAATAATGAGACTCATACTACTACTGAGAAACTACTCCAAGCACTTCACTCTAATAGATTTTGGGTTAAACAGATTATTAAACAGTCTAATAAATATTGACTTTATGCGTCATATAACGTATAATAACGTTATTAATAATTATAAATTATAAAAAGGATGCGTCATGAGTAAAAGAATGACATTATACTTTCATGATGAGGCAGTATATAAAGGTTTAATTTCTATAGTAGGTAAAGGCAATATAAGTCGATTTATAGAAAATCTAGTAAAACCGTTAGTAACCAAATCAAATAATAATATAGCTGAAGGTTATAAACAAATGGGGCAAGATAAGCAAAGAGAACAAGAAGCTAATGAATGGATAAATGGATGTCTAGGCAAGCATAGTAATGAATCGTGGTGAAGTATATTGGGTAAATTTTGAACCTGCAGTTGGTTCTGAAATCAGTAAAACTAGACCAGCTATTATAGTAAGTAATAATTTATCTAATCAATATATTTCAAGATTTCAAGTTATTCCCCTTACATCAAATATTGAAAAGATATACCCTTGCGAAGTGATAGTTTTTATAAAAGATCGATTTGCAAAAGCTATGGCAGATCAAATTACTACTGTCGATAAAAATAGAGTTAAAGGACTTGTTGGTATCTTATCAACACAAGATTTAAAAAAAATCAATAAAATTTTAAAATTACAGTTAGATTTATAATAAGATTAATTAAATTATTTCAAAATCAATAGTCTCTTATTTTATGTACTAATGGTTGGTTTTCTGGTTTATAATCAAGTCGGTTATAAAATGGTTTTGATTTATCGCTTGGCCAAACAATAATTAATTCTGAATCATTATCATGCGCAAACTCATTAATTTTTATAATTAAATCATTTCCAATACCTTTATTACGCAACTGTTGTAAAACATATACATTTGTTAAGTAACCAATTTTATCAATAATCTTCTGGGGTCTAGGAATTTTGTTAATAATACATAAAGAAGCTATCGCAATTAGAGTACCATTTTCAAATACTCCAAAATGAAAATAATTTTCTAAATTTAAAGGCTTAAGTAACATCAGTAAACATTTTTGTATAAATTCATCTTTATTATTTTTTATAGCAATAGTTGGACTTTCTTCACATTGCATTGTCCATTTTAACTCAGCAATCTGAATATATTCATCTTTGGTAATTTGTCTTATTTCTTTAGCATTACTCATATTTTCTCTTTTTATAATTAATAAAGGAATCTATAAATAGATTCCCTTTTCAAACATTGAATTTAAAAATAAATTATAATTTATTCTTCGTCAGGTTTTTTACCATCAACTGTTGGAACATCTGCTGCAGAAACTACTTCTGGAGTTTCTTCAACTTCCTCAGCAATACCTGCTGCAATTGCTATAACTGCATCATCTCCACGAAGAAGGTTTACTAAAGTTACACCTTGAGGTGGTATTAGATCTGATAAATGTAGCGACTGGCCAGCTTTTAAATCCTTAAGATCTACTTCAATAAAATGAGGTATTTCTTTAGCTAAAGCACGGATTTCAACTTCATTTACAATATGAGTAACATGAGCATTTTGCATTTTAACTGCGTAGCATTCATCTTCATTTATAAAATGTAGAGGTATACGAATTTGCACTTCTTCTTTTTCATTTACCCGCTGAAAATCTAAATGTAATATTTCTGGGCGATATGCATGCACTTGAAAATCACGCAATAATACTTTTTCTGTTTTACCTGCAATATCCAAATTCAAAATTGACGTATGAAAATCTTCACGCTTTAGGGCATGATAAATATTATTATGGTCTAAACTAATAGAAATAGCTTCTGCACCAGAACCATATATGATTGCTGGAACTTGACCACTTCTACGCAGGCGGCGGCTCGCACCTCTACCATGCTCTTTTTTCAAATTTGCTTCTAATCTAGTTTCTTTCATTTTATTTTCCTAAAATATAAATTTAGCCTAATCGCGACCAATATGGCTATTCTAAAGTGGCATATTATAGCACATTTTTAATATAAATGCTCTAGGATATTTACATTTCTGTGTATTGAGGGCCTGAACCAGCCTCAGGTGGAGTCCAATTTATGTTTTGACAAGGATCTTTAATATCACAAGCTTTACAATGCACGCAGTTTTGAGCGTTAATATGCAATTTATTTTCATTATTACTGTCTTTAACAATTTCATATACACCAGCTGGACAATATCTAGTTTCTATAGCAGCATAATATTTTAAATTAACTTCTATAGGTAATTTTTTATTTTTTAGTTTTAAATGACATGGCTGATTATCATCATGAATAATATTTGCTAAATATACAGATGAACTTTTATCAAAGGTTATCTTATTATCTGGTTTCATGTATTTTATTATTTTACAGCCTTTACTATTGACTAATCTTTCATTATCTTTAACTTTTACTTTAAATGTCCAAGGTGCCATACCTTTAAATATATAATAGTCAATTGCTGTATATATTAGCCCTCCTAATAATTTATATTGAAATGCCGGCCTAATATTACGCACTTTATAAAGATTATCATATAACCAACTATTTTTAAAATTTTCATAATAGCTAGTTGCTTCTTTTTGATTAGTTTTAATTGCTTCAAATACGCTATTAGCTGCAATCATTCCAGATTTTATTGCGTTATGAACCCCTTTAATTTTAGGAACATTTAAAAACCCCGCACTATCACCTACTAATACCCCACCTGGAAAACTAAGTTTTGGAATTGCAGCTAATCCACCTTCAACAACAGAACGCGCACCATATTCTATTCTTTTACCATTTATTAAAAATTTTTTAATTTCTGGATGCAATTTAAATTTTTGAAACTCTTCATAAGGATTTAAATAAGGATTTTTATAATCCAAACTACAAACTAACCCTACAGCTATTTTATCGTTTTCTAAATGATATAGAAAACCACCGCCATAGGCTAAATTATTTAAAGGATAACCTATTGAATGAATAATTAAACCCTTATTGTGTTTGGCTCTATCAATCTGCCAAATTTCCTTAATACCTAATCCATAAGTTTGATTTGAAAAAGAACTTTCTAAATGAAAATATTCAATAATTTCTTTAGATATAGACCCCCGACAACCTTCGGCTAATATAACTTGTTTAGCTCGAATTTCAATTCCAGGTTGATAGTTTGCCGTCTGTTTACCTTCCTTATTTAATCCAACTTCTCCAGTAATTACTCCCATAACCACATCATTTTCAATTATAGTTTTCACTACGGGAAAACCAGGATATATTTCTACACCTAACTCTTCAGCAAATTCGCCTAATCGAACACATAGCTGGCTTAAGCTAATAATATAATTACCGTTATTTTTCCAGTCTTTAGGACAAGGAATTTTAAGAGTCAGATTCTTAGTTAAAAATAATAGTTTTTCCGAAGTAACAGGTACATTAACAGGAAAATTTAAATCTTTCCAATTAGGAATTAATTCGGTTAGTCCTATTGGATCCATTACACATCCGGAAATAATATTTGCCCCAATACTACTTCCTTTTTCCAATAATGCAATAGATAAGTCTTGATTATGCACTTGACATAAATGCTTTAAATTAATTGCTGCAGCTAAACCTGACCGTTACTTTTG
>CALMTA010000187.1 GCA_937872505.1 uncultured Neisseriaceae bacterium
TTTTCATCAGCCACACATTCAGCACCACTACAACTGTACATTTGTACAGGTTCAGCTTCATTGAAAGCTAAAAGAAAAAGTAAACTTGTAACTTCAAGATTACATGTCTTGTAGTATATAACTACACCAGGACCATCAACAGTCTGTGCAGGAACAGTGACTTTTCCAGTATCTTCGTTTAATATAACACCAGTTAAAAAACTGTAGAGCAATGAAAAATCTTTTACACCATAACAATTTAAAGAGCCTGTTGCAGGAACAATAGTATTTGCACCTGTTTCAGGAATTTCACGTTGTATTGTTACAATTTCTACAGTCCTTGAGCATATTGTTTCTCCACAATCAGTGCTTGTATTAAATACAAAATATGCTTCTTGACCTATAATACTTCCAATAGTTTCTATTGGTACTAAGTAGGTTCCATCTGTGTCCTCACAACCAAGGGAAACAGGTGCCTCTTCTCCTATAACAAGGAGAACTTCTATTTTTTCAGCAGTTGTTGTATAGTTAAAAGTCAGACCAGTTTCTATATTTAAATCAATTGAAGTTATGCTTAGTCCACAATCCTCTAAAGCTGGAGGAGGAGGACAAACACACATAACTGTCATTGAGCTATTTCCGTAAAAATTAAATGTGTTATTGTTCATTGTTAGTATATAGGAGTATAAGACAATAATTTTGGTGTAAGAAGTTTAGATATTTCTTCAACTTTTGATTCTATAAGAACTTTCTCTTCTTCTGTTAGTTCTCTATGTAATTGCCAACCAATTGCAAGTACTCCTACCCAATCTTCTTTATCAGCTGAACTTATTTTAAACATAGCTGAACTTGTTATAGCTTCTTGACTATTTATTACAGCAAGAGTATCAGTATATGCAAGCTCATTTCTTTCATGTGTAAAATTAGAATGTAGAAGCTTCTCTAAATTTCTGGAAAAAATGCCTATAGGTAAATTTGTAAATTTTAGCTTTAAATCTTCTGATAACCTGTTTGAAACTCCAGCTACCATAGATATTCTTTGTATAGGATTTCCTGTATAGTAATATCCTCCGTTATGGAACATCCATACAGTACATTTGTCTGAATTTACAAATTCGTTAACCTCTTCGCAGATTATATCAATTGCTGAGTGTGTTGCTATGTCTTCTTTAAGCTTTTCTAAGCTTGTTTTTCTATCTACTTCTTTTTTCTTAGCGGCTTTTATCTCCATCTTCTTTATAAGATAATCACCACCAAATTTAAAAACAATACCAAACACCCCACTTAGCAATCCTATAATAGCTACTATTATAGCTGTCAGTTCAGTTGTTAGCATTATTATAATTTTATTCGTAATTCACCAGCTGCTGTTTTATATAAAGTATCTGTTGCTAATCCTCCAATAACAGCTGCTGCTTCATCAGCATAGGTAGGAAGACCTATAACTTTAAATCTTGCAGAAGCAATAGTTACTAAAGCACTTCCTGCTCTTACATAAGAAGAGTTTGCCCCATCAGCAACATAAGTATAAGCTATTTCAGAAAAAGAGTTTTTAACAAGTACGCCACTATAAGCTGCGCTTACATCATTTGCAACTGTAATTTCTGTACTGGCTGAAGTTACTTGTATTTGACTTTTCTTAACTGCTGATGCGCTATCAGTAAAAGCCATTGATGCTTTATCTATGCCATCCTTAAAAACTCCAACAGTATATTCTACTGTATCTACAACTCTTCTTAAAGAGATGTCACCAGGAGTAGTTGCATGAACACTCCTTAAAGTTTGATTTCCTGTTGTACTATTTACTCTGAAGGTTCCTGTAGTTTGAGTATGCGTAAAATTGTAGGTGTTGCCAACTACAGCAGTATTTGCTATCAAAGTAGTTCTAAGATATGCACTTAAATCTAAGGTTAAAGCCTCTGTGATTTCTTCGATAATAGGGTCAAAAGGTATTCTATTTGCTAAGTTACCCCCTAACTTTGCTTTCCTAACTACAACACCAGGTGAAATATAATATTTATTAGCCATTGTTTAATTTTTTATGAGTCTTCTTATTCCTATGATTCTACTTTTATCAAAAGAAGCTATTGATACAGCATCTCCTTGATTGCAGCCAAGAATATTAATTTGATTTTTGTTTGAAATATCCATGCCAACAAATACACCAACATGTCCTGAAAGACCATTACCTCTTGTTAATATAATAATATCACCAGGTAAAGCATCTTCTAACTTGTAAATAATAGAAGGCAACCTATTCCAAGACCTTGCCATAGGGTCTATTCTTGCATCTTTGATTTGAGCTCTAAACTCCTCGTTTTCTGATAATATAGATATTAAACCTATACTACACCAACTATACTCACTATCATCCTTTACTTTTGGAAAAAAGCTTTTTACCCAATTTAGAATTATTGTGTCAAATCCTTTTGCCTTTTCTTTAAGACCATAGTACTTTAAAAGTAACTTTAAAACAGTATAATTTTGTAACATAGCTTTAATGTTTTAGAAATAGGGGAAGCAGTTAAACTTCCCCTATCCAATTATAAATCTTATCCGCCTTCTCCTTCTTCTTCAGGAATTGTGTTTTCACCTATTGTTTGGTCTTTATCCTCACTACAAGAAATTGGACCAATCACACAGTTACGCTTAATCAAATAAGGATTAATAACAGCCTCAAAAGAAGCTTGAGTTACTGCTTCAGCAGTAGGAACTGCAACTATAGCTCTAAATTTAGCAACATGATTTGACTGCAAACCAGTACTATATGCAACACCATCATACTCAAACACATACTGACAATAATTAGCAGCACAAACTGCATTAGTTGTCTGATTTAATTCAGTGTATCTGTTAGGAGTAATTTTATCAGGGCTGTCCCAATGATAACGAGTTTTACCACGACCACGAGCATTTTGATTATTAATCAACTCTCTGTGCATAATGACATCACCCATACCTTCTCCAAATTCAAGTGTTTGAACAACATTTACAAAATGATTGCCACAACCAAAACCTGATTTAGGATAGATACAAATCTTTGAACCACCCATGTAAGTTTTAAACAGTTCAGGGTCAAAACAGTTACATATACGGTCAACAGCAAGTCCTGTTACACGAATACCACAAGTAAATGTTTTTTCTTCTTCGTTATCACAACCTTCATTGATAGTAACAGTCAAATCCTCTTCAGGAGTTTCACTAATATCATAAAAAGGATACTGAAACAAAGGGCTATGAGGTTGTTTAGCTTTACGTCTATATTCACATTGGAAAGCATCAACAATAGATGCACAAGTTACTTCAGGAGTAACACCTTCACAATCAGCGCAACAATCAAGTTTTATTGCATACACATCTTGAGGGTCACGTTGTTGTTGATAGAACCTACGCATTCTATTATCTTTCACTTCAATTCCAAGAACATACTCACCACCACACTCTGCACAGTCAAACAAAAAGTCAACTATTTCTACAGAAGGTGCACGATAAGGTTCTGAAGTAGCACGTTTAATACTACAAGTGTTCAATATATCGCCTGGAATGGTGATAATATCGTCTGTGATACCATCTCCGTCATTGTCTACCCCAACAGCGAAGAATATATTTCCACGTAATTGCGTAATATCATCAGCTGCAACAGCCAGATTGGTATTAGCATCATAAACTCCCAGCTGACCTGGTCTAATGTTATAAAAAGTAGTAACTGTAGGAAGACCTCCACAACAATCATGGGTAGCTGATATAGTAGTAAGAGCAGTTCCAGCAGCAACTAAAGCAAGGTTACCTGAAGTAACCAATACAAGTTCTCTATTTGTTGTACTTTGATACATTTTTAAATTCGATTTAAGTTCAATAATTGTTGTAATCTTAGCTGATACTCTTGTCCACCTGTATCCATAGTTGTGTTCAAAACTGCTATTTCTACTATTTTATCAGGTTGATTTACTGTATCTAATAATAATCCTTGTTGAATTGCGGGAGTACCATCAGGTAGGTTATAAGCCCCAGCTCTACTTTTTTCAGGATTACCGAGTCTTGGGTGTTTGACTATGTAATCCATAGAAGTTATGGTTGGAGTAAAATCTGACAAATGATACACTGTTAAAAAATTTCCATTTATAGTAACTGGAGTTTTTCTCCAAGATAAAGATGGTTTATAGTCATCGTTTTGTAAGTAATTATCTAAATCATCAAACTGGCATATTGTGTGTCTTATAGTCGCTGATGAACACTCATCTGGAATAGAGACACTTCTTATTCTCCTGTAATAATCATTAGGTAAATTAAACACTGTCTTTTCACTATCACTTGAAGTTATACTCAAAATAGAACCTACTTTCAACAAAGGTCTTAATTCATCTATTCTTGTCTGGTCATATTCTACTTCTCTGCTTATAAGATTTATGTATAGATTTAAAGCTTGGTTTAAGTATTCATCTATTTGTTCCACAGTGAAATTAAACCTCTGCTCACTATCTACAACATTCCTACGAAGTCTATAATTATAATGCAGATTTTCAATAGGAAACATATTAAGAAGCTTTTTCTATAATTGATAATTCCCTGTCTATGGCTTCATAAGTAGCTTGCTTTTCAGGACTTTTTAAAAGTGACAATAAAGTTGCATAATCAAAAGCTAATTCCTCGTCTTTGTAAAAATACTTATCTCCTCTCTTTCTAATAACACCTTCACTTATAGCTCTACCAATCATAGATTTGATTGCAAGGTCTTCAGGTTTTAAAGATGCAATCTCTATGAAAACATCAGCTGAAGATTGTCCACGAAGGCTACTATTTGCAGAAACATCAGTTGCTAATTGGAATAACAAAGCTTCTACTAAATCTGTCCCTGTTTCTTTTGTAATCCTTGTAGTAACAAGTTTAGGGTACTGTGCAGAGATAGCCAATAAGACATATCTTTTTTGTCTTGCAGTAAGTTTATTATAAAGGTCTAATACTTGTTTAGATTTTGCTGCCTTATTTATAACCTTTGTCGTTTCCTTTTCTTGGTCATCAATATACCATTTAGTTTGAGAAGTAATCTCGGATTTACTTTGAGCAAGGATTGAATAAGTTCCAAGTATTGCAAAATGAAGTTCTTGTAACGGTGTACTTAAATCTAACATTTTAGCACTTCTTGTTAAAGTCGCTCTCACTAACTTATGATTGAAAAAAGCATCACGCTTATTATAGACATTTGCTTTAGTAATCACATTACCTCTATCATCAGTTAGTGAGAGTGCTGTAACAATTTCTTGAAGTCTGTCATCAGACATATCTTTTAATACAAATCTTCCTTTAGCAACATCAAATTTTGGAGAGTATGTATGCTGTATTCTAAAAGGAATCTCGTTAAAAATTGCACTTATATTTCCTTGAACTGCCCAAGATTTCTTATTTCCTGTAGCTGGCATTATCGTAACCATTTTCTGTGTAGTCATTTTGTAGTTTTTTTATTTATTAAGAGTATCTTGAAGCAGGAGTTAAGACCATAGCGTAAGAGGGGTCATGTAAATGTACTCCAAAGTGACGTAGAGCATGAACTTCATACCAGTCACCTGAGTGTGAAGCTGTATAAGCTCCACCATTACCATCACCTACACCTTTAGGATTTACGATACCGCAGATAGGAACTTTAACATCACCATTTTTCAATGATACATATTTCAAGTTATCTCCAGAAAAAGCGTTTCCAAAACCAAGGTCTAAAATATACATCTTGCTACTGTTCAAAGGATAACCCTCATCGTCTTTTTCAAGATTGATTTTAGGGTCATCTAAACTTGGAAGATGCGAGAATGTAACACTTCCACCCATTTGCATTCTATATGCTTTGTAATAGGCACCAAACACTAAGTCAACTGCACTATCTTCTGTACGTTTACCATACTTGTCAATATAAAATGCAGCCATGTCAGACCATTGACCATTTGCTATAGATGCAATAGCGTCTTGGATTTTCTTAATACCACGTTCTCCTGTATGAATAACAATGTTTCTTTTTTGCCAAGGAACACGATTAAAATAATTAGAGTACAACGCTTCTTCAAGCAAAGGAATACTGAAAGTGTTGTAAGTATATTGAGGAGCTTCCTCTAAAAGTTCATCTAAACCAGGTCCTTGTTGAACAATTTCAGAAGAGGATAAATCCATTACAGATTGGTTCTGACCACGAGACCATGTCATTGCATACTCTACATCTTCAGCCAACTCTTTTTCAAAAATCATATCAGCAAAACTACCCCAATAAGTAGGAGAGCCTTCTTTCTTCTCACGAACAAGTAAGTGAGTAAACTCACCACCATTCAAACGTTGACGGAAAGCGTCACCTGTTACTTTGTATTTTTTACGAAGTTTAGTCAACCAACTACGCATTTTAAATACATTATCCATCACGTAAGTAGTAGGTCCAGCATCAATTGAAGCCTCACCATATACAGCCCAAGCTATTTGTACAATAGAACCAGGCATCAACATGTCTTTAGGAATAAACATTCCATCATCGTCAGTCATTACCTGACACTCCAAAATAAAACCACTACCATCAGCATAAGGGTCTGTTTGTACCCTTGCTTGGAATTTCTGTGGTCCTTCAAACAAAATAATTGAGCCTTTTAATGCAATATTGCAATCTACTTTTATTTTAAAAATAGAACGTGCAGCTCCTGCATACAATACTGTGGGTTCATAATCTTCCAAAATTACCAGAGGACGATAATTATCTCCTCTTAATTGCCAAGTCCACTCAAAGCCTTCAAGTTCCATTGTTTTACCAGCACCTTTTGTCATGTCTGTTAAAGGAGTTCCTTTATATTCAAGACCGAGCATGGATGAAACTTTTGGTATGACTGAGCCTGTTATATCCTGCGGAGTAGCTAAACCAGAATAGCTTAAATTTCTATGGGCAGTAAAGGTAGCCCAAGCTTTGTCTTTCTGGTCAGTAAATTTTACAAGATATTTACTTACTTTTAATACACTGTTATTCATAACGATTTAATTGTTTAAAATTGAACATCATCAATAGATTCTTTTGTAGTACGCTTAGAAGACTTACCTGTCTGATTTACTTTACTCCAAATATCTTTAGTAATTGCGCTCTCTGTTTTTTTAGGTTTAGTTTGTTTATCTACTTCACCCATTAATAATATTTGAACTGCTAAATTAAACTCAGCGTGTTTCTTTGGGTCTGATTGAAGCTCTAATTGTTTTATTTGAGCTTTAGTTAACTTATAAGTTTTTCCATCTGTATGTTTATAATCAACAGGAACATTCAACCAGTCCTTTAGTTTTTTTCTCTGTATTTCGTTAACTTCAAAACCAAAAAACTCTTTTCCTGTATTTAAAACAGTATCAAATGACTTTTTATAAGTCTTTTCCTCTTCTTGTCTTCTTTTCTCAGCTTCTTCTTGCTGCTTAATAAATTGAGCTTCTTTCTTACTAAAATTCTCTTCTCTTTTAGTTTGTATGCTTCTTGCCTCATCTTCAAGCTCACCATCATCTTTTAAACCTTGAACAAGAGTTGCAATTCTACGAGGAGATAACCCTTTAGCAGTATATTCTTCAATCACTAAACTTTCACAATCTTCCTCGCTATCTAAATCAAAACTTCCTGGTGCATTGTTCTTATAAAAATCTGCAAGTTTAGATAAATCTCCTCCAGAAGAAACAAACTTAAACATTGCTTGAGTTCTCTCATCATCAAGTCCAAGTTCAGCTTTGACATTTTCTTTAGCCTCTTCAAAGATAGCAGACAAAAAAGTGTCCTCATCATACTCAACATCTTCGGGAAGTGTTGTAACACCTTTCTTGTTTAATCCTTGGACTATCGCAGAAAATACGTTTACTTCTTCCTCTTCTTCTTGTTCCTCTTCCTCATCTTCTTCAGGTTTTTCAATAACCTTTGGAATCTCTTCTTTTTGGTTATCTTCTACCTTTTGGTCTTCAATAACTTCTTCAATGTCCTCATCAAAAAAACTCAAGTTGTCAATGTCTAATGTAACCATAGTGTAAAGTTAATTTAATTTGTCAATAATTTTCTTATTTTTAGTAAAAAATAGTCTATATAATACTATTTGTTACCTTTTATGTTTTGTTTAGCAATCTTCATTTCTTCTATTTTTGTCTTTTCTCTAATAGCCAATTCTTCAAGTCTTACCTTTTCTGCAAGTTCCTTTTCTTTAAACTTCAACTCTTTCTCTGTTATCTCAAGGCTATCTGCTTCTTTATTCATATTGATGTCTTCAGCTGCTGCATATTTTGTAGCCTCTAATTGGTCACCAAGAAGTTTAGCGTTTATCTCCATTTGTTTCAATTCTCTTTGGTGTTCATAGCTTCTTTCTATGGCAGCATTTTGAGCTTCAAGCTTTTTATTTTCAAGTTCCATAGCTTGTTGTTGTTGTTCAGCTTGACGTTTTTCTATATCTTCCATTAACTTGTTAACTTTATTTTTAACTTCCATTGGGTCTTTTGCAGTTATAATCTCTAAAATAACTCTCAAATCTCCTCCTGAACTCTGTATAATTTCTCTTGAAGCTTGTTTCATAAGCTCTAAAGTCTGTGAAGCATCATTGTTGTCCTCTATAAAAATACCTAATTTCTTTAAATCTATAACTTCACTATCAATTAACAAAGAAGCAACTGACATATCGTCAGTAATATAAGATAACTCTTCAGGATGTTCTACATAGTATCTCCTCCAAAGTTCAATATAATGCTCTAAAGCATCAGAAACAAACATTCTATGCAAATTAAAATAAGGCATTGTTTGAGTAGAAGACTGTACAATATCTTGTTGGTTTGCAGTGGCTGTTTGATAAGGTGTAGTAATACCTAACCTACTTTCATTATAGTACATAGATTCAAAGCACTGCTTTTGTATGTACGCTAATATCTGCATATACTTTTGTAAATCTACAGTGTTAGATAAATTTACACCTTTTATTGCCTGGGCATCAGTTGGATTTGTACCTTCTTTAGCAAGGTCAAGTAGTAAGAACTTTTTTGTTACTGCTGTGTGTAACCATTCACCTGTAGTCATAATGTCAGGTTTAGCATTTACACTCAAAGTAATGATATTACCCCAATCAGTTGCAAGAGTTGT
>CALMTA010000188.1 GCA_937872505.1 uncultured Neisseriaceae bacterium
CATCTTCAAAAACCTGATAAGCAATATCTAATATTTTAGATTTATCTATCGATTTTTCCATACTAATCCTCTAACCCTGAAGCCATAATATTATATCCGGCATCAACATATAATATTTCTCCAGTTATACCACTAGATAATTCTGAAAACATAAATGCTGCTGCATTGCCCACTTCTTCAGCAGTTACATTTCTTTTTAAAGGAGCATTTTTTGCTACATGATCTAATATTTTGCCAAAACCACTAATACCACTTGCTGCTAATGTTTTTATTGGTCCTGCTGAAATTGCATTAACTCTTATTCCATCTTTACCTAAATTAGCAGCAATATATCTAGTTAGAGCTTCTAATGCAGCTTTAGCTACCCCTGCCATATTGTAATTAGGAACAACTTTTTCGCTTCCTAAATAGGTAAGTGTTAATAAAGAACCATTTGCTTTTCTTAATAGATGTCTAGCACTCTTTGCTATAGCAGAAAAACTATAAGCTGTTATATCATTAGCAATACGAAAAACTTCTCGATTAACATTCTCTACAAAATCTCCCATCAAGCCCTCTTTAGGTGAAAATGCAATAGAATGTAAAACTCCATCTAACTTATCCCATTTTTTGCCTAATTCAACAAATAATTGCTCAACTTCATTATCATTAGACACATCACATGGTAAAAAAATTTTCCCGTCAAATGCTTCAGCCAATTTTTTTACTCTTTCTTCAAATCTCTCAGACTGATATGTAAAAGCTAGTTGCGCTCCTTCTCTATGACATGCCTTAGCAACCCCATAAGCTATTGATCTATCTGATAGTAGCCCTGTAATTAAAATTTGTTTGCCTGTTAATAATCCCATTACAATATACCCCCAATATTATAAGCCAATCACATAATTATATCATAAGCTATACCCTAATAAAACAGATTGGTTTTTACTAATAAGTATTAATAGAACAGCTTTTCAGTACGATACACTCAATTATTAATAAACGTTTGTATTACTAAGCTCGAAGTTTAGAATACAAGTCAATTATTAGAAAAAGCAAAAGCATACAAGTTAATACCTTTTTTAATAGACAATCACTAAAAAACTATATTATTCGGATTTAAACCGCTTATTTTATATTCACAATATATAGTGAACTTATACAACTTTGTAAATACTTGCATTAGTATAATTTTGAAATAGTGTATTATAGGTTTGGCAATAAAATGACTCATTCTGAGCATCATTGGCACATTACTAGTAATAGAAATTTTATTAATTAATTATAGACGGATATTTTCCAATATCTATTTGAACTTTTACAGTTATCGATGGTTTGAAACAAAAAATTAATTACTTAGTGATAAAAATGTTACTTTAATTTTTAAATTAGGTAAGGTTACAATGCAACGTTAATTTAATAAAGGATAAAATAATGAGTAATATTAGCCCAATAAGGGTTGGGTCAACCGTTCCTTACACAGCAGTACCTACAAATATGGCAAAAATTAAAGAAAAAATAATTAGTGAATTATTCGAAAAAGTACCATATAATAATGCACTTAGTTTTGCAAAAAGTAATATATCTATAATCAAACAACATCAAAGCTGTATGTTCACTAGCAGTATGCCACATTCATTACAATACACAATTATGCATTTGGCAAACTTAAAATTTAGGTTTGAACCGTATGATAATGATAAATTAAATTTAATATTCCAAGAATTATTTGATCGTGATCCTAATAATAAAGAATCTAAGCAGTTAGAATCAATAATATCTACAGGAGATATTAAAAATAGTAATTATACAAAATATAAATATTATTATCGTGAATTTACTCTCCCAAATAGAAGTACTTTTATAGGAATACTTATAAATAAAGAATCGTATTATGGTAAATTAAATTATACCAATGGAAATACTTTTATGGGACAACTTAAAAATTGGTATCCGGATAATGGTAAATTAATTTATGCTAATGGAGATACTTTTAAGGGGCTATTTGAATATGGTGAGCCATATTATGGTGAATTATTTACTACTAATAAAGAAATTTTTAGGGGGCGATTTAGTAATAATAAGCTTTGTAATGGTAAATTAACTTATGCTAATGGAGATTTTTTTAAGGGAGAATTTAAAAATGGTGAGCCATATAAGGGTGAATTATTTACTACTAATAACGGTTTTTTTAAAAAGCAATTTATAATTAAAGATAGGGAAGTAGATATTTTTAAGGAGCAAATTAAAAGTGATTTTGAATTATTTTTCTATCCTAATGGAGATACTTTTAAGGGGCTATTTAGGTATGATAAGCTGTGGCATGGTCAATTAACTTATGCTAATGGAGATTTTTTTTATGGGGGATTTAAAGATGATAAGCCGTATAAGGGTGAATTATTTACTGCTAATAACGGTATTTTTAAAAAGCAATCTTTAAACGGTAAGCTATACGATATGCAAGTATCCGAGATAAAAAAGTAATATAAATAAAAAGTCCATCAAGCAATATCTTTGATAAAGTCATTATTTATAAAAACTTGCAATATCAAGGATTACAACCTGATGGACAAGGTGGAATTACACGT
>CALMTA010000189.1 GCA_937872505.1 uncultured Neisseriaceae bacterium
GAATACAAGTAATTAACATTGAAAATACACCTAACCGATTAGCAATAAAATTAGGCGTGTCCTTTGCAATCACTACACTTTTTCCCAAATTAGTTACTAAAAATGTTTCTAGATTAGGTAAAATCTCTCTATTAGTACCTTTATGGGGTATTAATTCTACTAAAGGCATGTACCTAGGGGGATTAAAAAAATGAATACCACAAAATCTGTGACGTAACTTTTCTGGAAAACTTGAAGCTAATAATTCAATACTAAGACCTGATGTATTTGAGGCAATAATAGCATTTTCATTAATAGCTGCTGAAATTTTATTATAAAGAGCTTCTTTCCAATCTAATCTTTCCGATATCGCCTCAATAATTAAATCACACTCTTTCAATGAATCTAAATTATCTTCGTAATTTGCAATAGTTATATACTCTAAACTTTTATTCCACGCGAGCGGTTTAGGTGTTAATTTTTTTAAATTATCTACTGCTTTTTTTATTGCAGAATTGGGATCGCCTTTATCTAATTTTAAATCAAATAATATAACTTTTATTCCAGCATTACCAAAATGCGCTGCAATCTGAGCCCCCATTACTCCAGCACCCAAAATAGCAACCTTACGGACATAAAATCCTTGATTATGCATTCTTTACTCCCTAAATGTCTTAATTTAATAATTAATCATTAATTTAATATTTTAATTATTTTAGCGACCTGTATTGTATCCGTTTTATAAGAAACATGCTATATGCGGCGCAATAAAAAAAACCGACAAAAAATGTCGGTTTAATAAGTTTATTTATAAAAGTTATTTATTTACTTGGCAAGATCATTTATGCATTGATTAGAATGGGCAAATTCATCGAATATAATACTAGTTGTTTTAGCTACAATATCATCTCTACTTTTTGCATCTTTTTTATTTCGTACTGTATATATGGACATTATAATTGGTTTACATGCTAGCGACCAAGCAATGCCTATATCATTACGCACCCCGTAATCACCACTTCCTGTTTTATCAGCAACAGCAAAACCAATTGGAACACCATATCGCATGGTTTTATAACTAGTGACAGTATTTCTCATCCAGGTGAGTAATTGTTGTTTTTGTAATTTAGCTAAGGTGTCGCCAATTATTAATTTTTGAACACTAATTGCCATATCTTTAGGAGTAGCTGTATCATCTGAATTTTTTGGGTTAGAATTCATATACCCATCATAATGTGTAACATTATACGATTTATTGCCAATAGAATGGGCAAAATCAGTTGAAAACTTAGGTCCGCCAAATTTTTTCATAATAATATTTATTGCAGCGTTATCACTATAAGTAACAGCAGCTTCTGCTAAACTCTCTAAAGTCATACCTTTATCTAGATGATATTTAGTAACAGGAGCCCAAGTTATTAAATCATCCTTTGTATAATATATTTTTTCCTGTAAAAAATCTTTATTCTTATTTTCACTTTGTTTTAGTAATGCTGCAACACCCATCATTTTCATTGTGCTTTGTACAGGAAAGTGTTCATTAGCACGATAATCAAATTTGACCATTATTAGTATCAATCGCATAAACCCCCAATTTTCCATCAAAGGATGATTCTAATTTTATAAATCTTTTTTGAATTGAATTTACTTTACCCACAAAAGTACTTGATAATAAATTATCAGCATTTGTAAGAGTAGCCATTACAACTACTCCCATCAAAATAGTTTTTAATATAACTCTCACCACTATACCATTCTTAACAAAAATTATTTATTATCTCTATTTTTTTTTCTTAAAACAACGTGGTTATTAACATACCATTGTTGTGTCATAGATAAAATATTATTAACTAACCAATATAAAACTAAGCCTGCAGGAAAGAAGAAGAACATTACACTAAAAGCTACAGGCATAATTTTCATCATTTTAGCTTGCACTGGATCCGTTGGCGGTGGGTTAAGAAATGTTTGTAAAAACATCGTTATAGCTAAAATTATAGGCAAAATATAATACGGATCTGGACGGCTTAAATCTTGAATCCATAAAAATGAAGCTTGCCGTAATTCTACTGAAGATAATAATGCCCAATATAAACCAATAAATACTGGAATTTGTAATAACATCGGTAAACAACCACCAATTGGATTTACTTTCTCACTCTTGTATAGCTCCATCATTGCTCTTTGCAATTTGGTTTTATCTGTTGCATATTGTGCTTTTAATTTTTCCATTTTAGGTGCAAGAACTTTCATTTTTGCCATAGAAATATAACTAGCCCTAGTTAATGGATATAAAATCATTTTTACAACAATAGTTAAAAGAATAATTGCATAACCCCAATTTCTTACAAATTCAAAAAGTTTAACTAATAACCAAAATAATGGGGTTGCAAAAATATAAACCCAACCATAATCCTTTATTAACTCCAAATGAGGAGCAGTATTTAAAAGTACATTATATTCTTGTGGTCCCACAAATAATGGCACAGAAATTGAATAAGCTGTATGTGGTTGTATTATCGGTAAATCTGTTAAAAACCCGCTAGAAGCTAAATTATTACCTACAGCTTTAAAATTTAGCCGACATTTAACTCCCTCAGTACACACTGATGGATAATTATATGCATTTAATAACCACAACGTAGAAAAATAATGTTGAACAAATCCTACCCATCCATTATTAGTTATATCTATGTAAGAAATATCATTTTTTGCTAAACTATCAAATTTTATGGTGTTAAATTTAGCATCAGCTGTATAATATGCAGGTCCAGTAAAAGTATGTACAAACTTGGTTTCACCTTCAGGTGCTTTATCATCTCTTAATAAACGCCAATATGCTGATACCCCAGCTATTGGTTGATTTGAATTATTGATAATTTTATAGTTGACATTAACAATATAACTATCTCTTTTAAAAGTTAATGTTTTAATTATTTCTACACCAGAACTTTCTGTTGCTTTTAAAACAGCATTAATCGTATTCTGTTGAGGTTCAAGCACATAACTATATTTATCAGCCATAAAAATAGTATTATGTGTCGGCAATGAAATATTATTGTTGCTTACTAAACCAGTTTGTGCTATTAATAAATGATTATTGTTACTTTGTAATAATTCATATGGTCTTTTTACATTATCCAAACTACCATGCTTTAATAGCTCTACCCCGCGAATATCACCACCTACAGTACTTATTTGTGCCTGCATTAAATTAGTGGTAACCATAATTGTTTTATCATTAATTAAATTAAAATTATTTGAATTTATATCTGATGTTATTTGATTAGAACTAACCGGTTGAATATTGGCTGCTTCCCTACTTGCATTCTTAGTATTTTGCGGTGGTGTAAAATATTTTTCCCATATTAATAATAAACCTAGTGACAATGCAATAAAAATAATAAGTCTACGCGAATCCATATACAACACTTCCTAATAAAAATTCATGGTACTGGGTCATTACCACTACCTGCGAATGGCTGGCAGCGTAATATTCTTTTAATACTAATAAATAAACCTCGGATTATACCATATTTATTTATTGCTATAATCGCATACTCTGAACAAGTTGGATAATAACGGCAAGTTTTAGGTAGATAGGGACTTAAACAGAGTTGATATAATTTTATAGGAAAGATAATAATTTTTATTAAAATTTTATATATCATAATTTGCTAAATTGTTTAGTTAAAAATTCGAATTCTTGTACAATTTTTATAAAATCATCCCTTGTAAAACATTTCTCCACTCTAATAATAATGTCATGCCCACTCCAATTAGTTTGATTATTACGAAATAATTCACGAAGCAATCGTTTCATATAGTTACGCTTGTTTGCAAATTTATTAATTTTTTTACTAATTATAAAACCTATTCGAGAATGACTTAAAAAGTTAGGCTTAAAATACATTTTTAAAAAAAAGCCTTTTTTTATTCTTTTAAATTTAAAAACGGATGAAAAATCATCCGCTTTTTTTAATCTATAAGCATCAGTAAAATTAAACACTCTTAGCACCAAATATTAAATTTCTTAAACAGCTAATTGCTTTCTACCAGCAGCACGACGTGCATTAATAATTGCTCGACCAGCTTTTGTTTTCATTCTTACTAAAAATCCATGCGTGCGTTTACGCTTTACTACTGATGGTTGATAAGTTCTTTTCATTTTCCATATTCCTCTAGCAAAATCTTTAAGTCAATTATTATATCACAAAAATAATGAGCATATTGGCACAATTTTACTTGAACCTACATATCTCATGTTTATTGATTGACCTATTATTCTATACATTTATATTTCCATTAAAATACCTTATTTTAATGAATCTATTTTCCAATATGTAATTAAACTTTTACAAAAGAAACAATTTAAAAAAACAAATAAGGCACATGTTATTTATAAAAACTAACTTACCTTCACCGATGGCCAATTAGTATATATTGAGAGCATCAGGA